>CAZLGN010000018.1:0-19726 GCA_964558865.1 uncultured Methylomagnum sp. | reverse complement strand
ATCCAGACGAAATGCGGGTTTTGGCAAATTACGCGACGCAATTTGAACTCGCAGGGTCAGTCGGTTCTGATTTTCACAGTCCAGAAAATCCGTGGATTGAACTTGGAAAATTAGCAGAATTGCCTGCAACGGTAAAACCCGTTTGGGAATTGTGGCAATGAGTAATTTTTGGGAAACAAAAACGTTGTCTGAAATGAACCGCGAAGAATGGGAATTGTTGTGCGACGGCTGTGGACGCTGTTGTTTGCATAAACTCGAAGACGAAGATACAGGCGAAATTTATATCACTCGTGTAGCGTGTAAATTGTTGGATTTAAAAACCTGTCGCTGCACCAAATATATGCAGCGCGTAAAACTGGTACCAGATTGTTTGGAATTGCATGATGTGGATTTTTACCAATATCAATGGCTGCCGAAAACGTGTGCGTATCGATTATTACACGAAGGAAAGCCTTTAAAATCATGGCATCCATTAAAATCTAAACGCGAAAGTAGCGTAAAAATTGCGGGGATTTCTGCGAGTAACTTTGCGATTTCAGAAACAAAAGTGAAAAACTTGGATGATTTAGAGGATTATGTTTTGGCATTGCAAACTTGATAGATACAGGTGACGCGGTTTGTCGCGCCACCTGTTTTGATAACTTAGTTTTCTTCAGTGCAAAGAATAGTCAAAATAGATTGTACTTTTTCAGCGACTTCTACGCCCAAATGCGTCAAATAACCGCCATCTTGGTGATCAACTAAACCTTTTTTAAATAACCGTCCTGTTGCCGCGATAACTTCTGGAGCTGCGTCTTTGTGGACTTTGATACCTTCTTGAAGGCTCGCTAAATTGTAACGCGCCAACACATTCAATTCGTCTACTAAATCTTGATTGTATAACATGGTAAATCCTCAATGGTTAAAAATAATGCGGTGAAAAATGGGTTTTTATTTTGTAGATTCTAAGGCTTCTAATTGTTTGGTTAATAACGCTTTAATGCCGCTGGTTGCTAATTCTAATAACGCATCGAGTTCATCTTTACGGAACGCATGACCTTCGGCGGTTCCTTGAATTTCGATAAACGCGCCTGCGTCATTCATGACAACATTCATATCTGTTTCGGCACTGCTGTCTTCAGCATAATCCAAATCTAAAACGGGTTTGCCATTGCAAATTCCTACCGAAACCGCTGCAATTTGTCCGTGAATCGGATTAAATTTGATTTGCTTACGCGCCAACATTGATTGAATCGCTAACGATAACGCGACATAACCTCCCGTGATGGCGGCAGTTCGGGTACCGCCATCGGCTTGTAAAACATCGCAATCAATTGTAATCGTTTGCTCGCCTAACGCTTTTAAATCCATTACTGCGCGTAACGACCGACCGATTAAACGTTGAATTTCCAACGTTCGACCACTTTGTTTTCCCTTTGCTGCTTCACGATCTGAACGAGTATGCGTGGCGCGTGGCAACATGCCGTATTCTGCGGTAATCCAACCTTCGCCTTTTCCTTTTAAAAAACGCGGGACGCTTTTATCAACACTGGCGTTACATAATACTTTTGTGTCACCGAATTCGACTAAAACGGATCCCTCGGCGTGTTTGGTGTAACCGCACGTTAGCTTAATTTCTCTTAATTGCGCGGCATCGCGTCCACTTGGTCTCATGTATTTTGTTCTCCAAATATAAAATTGCGGCACAGTATAACCGATAACCATCGAGTTAAATGGTGCAAGCCTTTCTCGGCACGGTTAGAATGCGGTCAAATTAAAATAAATTTTTCAATACACAGGTGGAACGATGATTAAAAGTATGACTGCATTTGCGAACGGCGAAGTAGAGTTAGGGGATTTAGTAGTGAATTGCGAATTACGCACCGTGAATCATCGTTATTGTGATTTGACGTTTAAAATTCCAGAACGGTTACGTTTTATCGAAGGTGACGCACGCGCTATTTTGAACGGAAAACTCAGCCGTGGAAAAATAGAATGCTCGCTCAGTTACAAAAAACAAAATAAAGAAGGACAAGGTTTTGCCGTTAATTTGGAAGCGGTTGCCGCCTTATTGAAAGCCACGCAACAAATCGAACATTTAATGCAATCGCCTGCCCGTTTTTCAGCGTTGGATATTTTAGCCTTGCCTGCCATTCAACACGAAGCTAGCGTTGATAGACAACATTTACATGAAGGGTTAATCGTTTTACTTCAACGCACGGTCGGACAATTGATTGAAACCCGCGAACGCGAAGGTCGCCAATTGGCGATTTTAATCGAAGAACGCTGCGTAAAAATGCAGCAATTTGTGCTTCAAGCCGCTCAACGAATGCCAGAAGTTTTATTAAACATTCGCGTCAAACTTCAAGAGCGTGTTAGCGAATTAGTGGCGAATCCCGATATGGACAGACTTGAACAAGAGTTAATCCATTTAACGCAAAAACTCGACATTGCTGAAGAGTTAGACCGTTTAGAAACACATATCGTTGAAGTGTTACGAATTATCAAACAAAAAGACCCTGTCGGCAGACGATTAGATTTTTTGATGCAAGAAATGAATCGTGAAGCCAACACACTTGGCTCAAAAGCTGCTGATATTGAAATGACTCAAATCGCCATCGAACTCAAAGTGTTAATTGAACAAGTGCGCGAACAAATCCAAAACATTGAATAACCATGATGTTATGAACTTTAACGAACAAAAAGTTAGTCAAATGGCTGCCTACTTTCTGTATAAAAGAGGCAGCTTAATGTCACATTTAAAACTCATGAAATTACTGTATTTGGCTGACAGAGAATCTTTGCGGTTATACGGTTTGTCTATGAGTGGTGATTATTTAGTTTCTATGCCACATGGTCCCGTTTTATCCATGACGTTAAATTTAATGGATGGTGATGTTGAATCCTGTGAAAACGGTTGGGAACATTTGATTTCAGCAAAAGAAAATCATGAACTCTCGCTCAAAAACACGTTGGAACTCGATGCGCTAGACGAATTAACTCGTGCTGATATTGGTGTATTAGAGAAAATTTGGGAGGAGTTCGGCACGATGTCACGTTGGGAAATTCGTGACTATACGCATAAATTTTGCACCGAATGGGAAAATCCACACGGCTCATCAAAACCGATTAGCTTTCAACGATTATTTCAATCCGTTGGTCATTCGCCCGCTGATGCCGAGAAATTAGTCGTACAAATGGATGAACAACAACATATTGATGCGTTATTTGCGAAATTATGACTTTATTTGTGCCATTCAGACGAGCTACGTTACTGATTCCATCGGGTTCAAATCAAAATCTCGAACGTAAACATCTTTTTGTTTTATTGACTGACCCGATTGAAGCGAGTGGTTTTGATGAAAAACAGGTTTTGTTAGTCAATATAACGTCTGTGCCAGAAGGTTTGCCTTATGATTCGACATGCGTTTTAAAAATTGGAGAGCATCGTTTTGTTAAACATGACAGCTATGTTTTTTATGCCAAAGCGCGAATTGAATCGGCAAATAAACTACTTCGCGGTGTAAAAACTGGTTCGTTAATTCCCCATGAAATTATGGACGCGGCACTCGTAATAAAAATTTGTGAAGGATTGAAAAAATCACCGCATACGACACCAAAAATTCTTCGTTTTTATGCTTTAACCGAAAATAACTAATGACACATTTATGAAATCACCCGTTTTCCAATATCCATTATTCGCATTAGGCTTTCGAGTCTTCTTTTTACTCGCAGGTTTCGCGGCGTTAGCGTTGCTGATTTTGTGGCAACAAATGACGCAAGGCACTCTTTTACCGCCCTATTTCAGTGGAACATATTGGCACGCGCACGAAATGTTGCTGGGTTATACGGTTGCGGTGATTGCAGGATTTTTATTAACAGCGGTCAGCAATTGGACAGGAAAAATCACGCTACAAGGTGACGCGCTAGCAGGTTTAAGTTTGCTTTGGTTGTACGGACGTATTTTGCCGTTTTACGCGGGTTTGTTGCCAGGCGAATTGATTGCATTGGTGGATTTTGCTTTTTTGCCGACATTCGCTTTCGTGATTGCGAAAACATTACTTAGCACTAAAAATTATAAGAATTTAATTTTTGTCGGCTTGTTAGGATTGTTGATGTTGGGCAATGCCATGATTCATTCGCAAATGCTTGGCTATTGCGAAAATGGCGCGGCAATTGGCATTCAACTGGTACTCGCCACAATTGTGCTGATTATTTTGGTGATTGCAGGGCGGGTATTTCCGTTTTTCACTGAAAAAGGTTTGAAAGGCGTTTCCATTCCGCGAAATCCACAACTTGATATGTTAACGATTGGCAGTGCGGCGATTTTGTTTGGTTTGGAAATAGCGGGGATTTCAGGAACAATTTTAGCCTTAACCGCATTAGTCGTTGCGAGTTTAAATGCGTGGCGATTGGCAACGTGGTTTGTATTTCGAATTTGGTTTGTGCCGCTGCTTTGGGTTTTATATTTGGGTTACGGCTGGTTAATTTTGGGTTTTGTTTTCACCGCTTTTGCTGCGTGGGAATGGGTTTTGCCATCGTTGGCGTTGCACGCTTTTACCGTTGGCGGCATTGGTGTTTTAACAATTGGTATGATGGCGCGAGTGTCGCTAGGTCACACGGGACGCGCCATGAAAGCCTCGAACGCTATTGCTATTGCGTTTGGCTTGATAAACGTCGCAGCGTTATTTCGAGTGATATTACCCGCATTGTTTTCGTGGTCTAACGTGTTGATTTATGGTGCAACGTTGGCGTGGTTAGCGGCATTCGCATTATTTGTGTTTGTTTATGCGCCGATTTTAACTTCGGTTAGAACCGACGGAAAAGACGGTTAATTTTCGACTAATGCAAAAATGCCGTCTGCGTTTCGCCAATATCCTTTGTAATCCATACCATAACCAAAAACATAACGGTCAGCGACTTTGATGCCGACAAAATCTGCCGCAATCGGTTTCGTTTGCGGCAGATTTTTATCTAACAAAACAGCGGTATAAATCGAACTCGCGCCTTGTTCAAGGCAATAATCATAAATTGCTGCCAACGTAATGCCCGCATCCAAAATATCATCGATAATCAAAACTGTCCGATTTTGCATCGATGTTCGCGGTTTAATAATCCACTCAATATCGTCGCCAACCGTTTTATTTTGATAGCGGCTAGCGTTAATCGTATCGACCGTGAGCGGCATGGTTAAACGTGTTAGCAATTGTCCAGCCACCACTAAACCACCATTTGCGACGCATAAAACCAACGGATTTCTATCGGTAAGAAGTTGGTTAATTTGTCGCGCCATTGTGTCTAACGCCGCTTCGACTTCGGCTTTGCTGTGCAGTAATTCAGCCGTTTCACGGACATGTTTAATTTCGTTTTGCATTGTTTAAATCTCGTCTGGATTAAAATTTTTGTTTTAAAACTTCGGCACAGCGGCTAATAATTTTTGCGTATAAGGATGTTTCGGCGCAGTGAGAACTTGTTTTACGTTGCCTTGTTCGACAATTTTACCTTTAAACATCACGGCGACATCATCAGCAATTTCTGCCACCACACCCAAATCGTGAGTGATAAATAAATAACTCATGCCCTGCTCGCGCTGTAAGGTTTTGAGCAATTGAATAATTTGCGCTTGCACTGAAACATCCAACGCGCTAGTTGGTTCGTCGCAAATAATCACTTTTGGTTCAACCGCTAAGGCTCGCGCAATACAAATCCGTTGCCGTTGTCCGCCTGAAAATTCATGCGGATAGCGATACATTACTGTTTCGGGTAATTCAACCCGCTTTAATAAATTCTTTACGCGGATTTCGCGTTCAGAAATTGGCATATCAGGTCGCAAAGCGCGTAAGCCTTCAGCGATAATTTCACCGATTAACATTCGCGGATTCATCGACGAAAATGGATCTTGAAACACGATTTGAATAGCTGCACGTTGTTCACGCAATGCTTCGCCAGCCAACGAATGCAATGCAATTCCATCTAAAAAAACTTCGCCGCCACTCGATGGAATCAAATGCAATAACGCTTTGCCCAGCGTCGTTTTACCGCAACCAGATTCGCCGACTAATGCCAAGGTTTTACCGCGTTGTAGCGAAAAACTCACGCCGTCAACCGCTCGAACATAATCCACCACGCGCTTTAAAATCCCTTTGCGAATCGGATAATGACAATGAAAATTTTGGACAGTTAATAATGCGGGGTTGATTTTGATTTCTTTATTTTCACAATGTTGCATCGACGGCAATGCTGCCACCAATTTTTGTGTGTACGAATGTTGCGGATTTTGAAACAAATTTTTAGCATCGCCCGTTTCAACAATTTTACCGTTTTGCATTACCGCAACACGGTTTGCAATGCTTGAAACCAAAGCCAAATCATGACTAATTAACCACAACGCCATATTTGTTTTGGCTTGGATATTTTTGAGTAGCTCTAAAATTTGCGCCTGAATCGTCACATCTAATGCGGTTGTCGGTTCGTCAGCAATCAATAAATCGGGCTTGCCTGCCAACGCTATTGCAATCATCACGCGCTGACGTTGTCCGCCCGAAAGTTGATGCGGATAATCTTGGACACGTTGCGCGGCATTCGGCAATTCAACTTGTTGCAACAATTCTACGACGCGATTTTTAAGTTCAATTTTTGAAAGTTTAAAATGCAAATTTAACACTTCGGCGATTTGCTGCCCAATCGTCATCACAGGATTGAGCGACGCAATCGGGTCTTGAAAAATAATTGCAATCCGTCGCCCACGAATTTTGCACCAGTCTTTTTCAGCAAGCTGTGACAGGTTTTCGTTTTGTAATGTCATTGATTCGCTTTGAATAATCGCGTTATGCGGCAATAAGTTTAATGCTGCTAACGCCGTCATCGATTTTCCTGAACCTGACTCGCCAACTAAAGCAAAGGTTTCGCCAGCGTGAATTTCAAAGCTGATTCTATCGACAACGGGTAATTCGTTGAAACTGACGCTTAAATTTTTAACGTTGAATAAAGTATCTCCCCCTTTTTGAAGGGGGCGGGGGGGATTTGCTTTGCTCATTTAAAAACCGTATTTACAAACGTCGCAACGAGTTCAATTTCTTCGATACACAAACTGTGTTCCATCACATAATCGTGCCACTGAATCGGATAACCCATTGCTTTTAAACCATCAAATGCTGCTTTGCCTGTTTCAATCGCCACTACCGAATCAATAATTCCGTGTGCCATAAAAATCGGCGTGTGATTATTCGCTTCAGCGCGTTCGGTTTTCAACTTTTCAAGCGTCGGCAAATATGTCGAAAGCGCAACAATTCCCGCTAATGGCTGATTAAAGCGCAAACCTGTATGCAACGCTAAAACGCCGCCTTGTGAAAATCCCACTAGTAAAATGTTTTTCGATGGAATGCCGTTGTCGATTTCTTTTTGAATCAGTAAGTTGATTGAGGCGGCAGAGCGTTCAATCCCTGCAAAATCCACTTCTCGATTTAATTCATTGATGCTCAAAATGTCGTACCACGCCCGCATTTCTGCACCGTGATTGATAGTTACTTTTTGAATCGGCGCGTGCGGAAAAATAAATTTTACACTCGACGAATCAATTAAATGCAATTCTGGCACGATGCCTTCAAAATCATGCCCATCTGCGCCTAAACCGTGCAACCAAATGACCGAGTATTTGTGCGTTGAAGTCGCTGGAATCTCAACAGATTCAAGTGCGAAAACGTTTTGTTGTGTCATAACCAACCCCAAAATCAATAAAAGAAAAATTTTTGCAAAATGTAGCATTGTTTAGTGACTGCCTTGTGAAAATAACGCGCTGTAATTTTGTGCAGAAAATTTAGGATTTTCAGTGTCTAAACCACCAATTACCGCTAATAAATCTGCACCTGCATTCAACAATGACGCGCCATTCTCTGGCAAAATCCCACCAATCGCTACAATTGGCAACGTTAAGACTTTTTTTGCAGCAGTTAATGTGCCGATTTCAGCAGGAGCAGCAAGCGGCTTTGAATTTGAGGTAAAAAAACGTCCAAATGCCACATAATTCGCGCCGTGTTTTTCGGCTTCAATGGCACGTTCCAACGAGTTATAACATGACACGCCAATAATCACCGATTTTCCTAATCGTTGACGAGCGTCTAAAATCGAACCATCGTCTTTACCTAAATGCACGCCGTCGGCACCAATTTTTTCAGCAAGTTCGACGTTATCGTTAATGATGAACGGGACGTTATAAGTGTGACAAAGTGCGAGTAATTCACACGCTAATTCGTAGGGGTGTACTGTGTGCGCCCGCATACACGAAACATCCATTATCGACGATTCGCTAGTTGGCGGGCGGATGCAATCCGCCCGTACATTTGATTTCTCTCGATATTGCAAAACCTTCGCGCCGCCTTCCAAAACCGCTTTTGTAAATTTCAAAATATCGTCCGCCGATTTTCCAGCAGACGTAATGGCATAAAGTCCCCGTTTTGGCATTTCCAACATTCAATCTCTCCAAAACAAACGATTCGGATTTGACTGCCCCACTCCTGTTTTATAAGCGGCTTGCAAACTGTTCCAGGTATATTCTTGTGCATTGCTAATCGCTCGCAAGGGTGGAACACCGTGGGCAAATAATGCAGCAATACTCGCCGACAATGTACAACCTGAACCGTGATACTTCGATGGCAATCTTGCCCAAGTGTAATCATCACGGTGATTGTGGTGAAATAAGCGGTTCGTCACGCTTTCGGTTTCTTCATCCGCCCCCGTAATCAAAACATATTCACAACCAAATTGTTCCAACAAACGCATTCCACACGCTTCAATCTCGTCCAATCCTGTTAAACGCCGCGCTTCTGCACAATTCGGTGTTAAAACCGTTGTATGCGGCAACAATAATTCCTTCATTGCTTTAATAAAATCGTCATTCACCAAATCCGTTCCGCCGCCTGCCGCTAAAATTGGATCTAAAACTACGGGAATTAAAGGGTGTTTTCGCACAATGTCATAAATCACCTGCACGGTGTCGGCGTGTCCAATTAAGCCAATTTTAAACGCATGAACAGGCAAATCACGCAGCAACATTTTTGTTTGCCGAATGAGATTGTCGGGATTTTGCGGCACGATTTCTGCTACATCCCGTGTATCTTGCTCTGTTAAACAGGTAACAATACTGGCGGCATGACAATGATGGCTAATAATCGCCTCAATATCCGCCTGAATTCCCGCACCACCACAAGGGTCATGACCCGAAAACGAAATGACAACAGGGCGTTCTGTACTTTTCATAAAAACTCTAAAATGTTTAATTGTAAAAAAAATATCGTACTACTGATAAGTGATTGGTGCTGCTTTGATGCTGTTTTTGGACAACGTGATAAAATCCAACACCCAAACGCACATTTCCAAACTCGAATTTTAACCTGTAAATAGTGAATTAAATATGTCTACTAACCAAGAATATGTCTTAACTGACACTGATTTGATCGTATCTAAAACTGATTTGAAAGGAATTATCACCTATATCAATGATGATTTTATTCGTATCGGTGGTTATTCAAAGAAAGAGTTAATTGGCGCACCGCATAACATCTTACGACACCCCGATATGCCCAAAGCGGCGTTCGCCGATATGTGGAAAACGCTACAATCTGGCAATTCATGGACAGGCATCGTCAAAAATCGGACAAAAGACGGTGGTGGCTTTTATTGGGTTCGTGCTAACGCGATGCCGATGTTGGAAAATGGCAAAATCGTCGGTTATATGTCCGTGCGAAATAAACCTTCTGCCGCTGAAATTTCTGCCGCGTCAAATTTATACCGCGAAATTCAAGCAGGTCGCAGTAACGTTAAACTCGACGGAGGCGAAATCATTCCGCCCAATTTACTGTTTGCTATTCGTCGCACGTTCAAAAATATCACTATCAAAACCAAATTAAACACGTTGGTTAGTGCGTCACTATTAGCATTAGTTGGCATTGGTGGATACGGTTTTTACGGTATTGGCGTGATTAAAAATTCAAGTATCGAAATCTCACAAGAAATCGCCTTACACTCGAAAGGTGTTAATTTGTCGCGTGCCGCACAGGTCGATTTTAAATCGCAGGTTCAAGACTGGAAGAATGCGCTGTTACGCGGTCAAGATGCCGCCACGTTTGAGAGATACAGCAGAAACTTTGAAGGACAAATCGAAAAAGTTAATAAAGATTTAATCGAATTGAACAGCATCATGGCAAATATGCCAGAAAAAGACATGGTTGCTAGCGTTGGTTTGGCATTGAAAGAGTACGCCGACATGATGACGAAATATCATGCTGCGTTGAAAAATTACCAAACTAATAATATCAACAGCATTCTGATTGTTGATGCAATGGTGAAAGGCATTGATCAAGGCTTTGTTGAGAGCATAGAAAAATTAGTTTCATTCCATCAAATCGAAATTGAAAAACACATAAAAGAAAGCCAAATCATTGCAGAAAATGTCATCTTTCAGTTTGAACAGAACGTCTTTTCTATGACGATTATGCTGAGTTTAATTTTACTCGCTTGGTCAATCGCAACATTAGTAAGCGTTTTAACGCCAATAAAAACTGCTACCAAATTGATTCAGGATGCAACGGAAGGTAAAGAAATTCAACTCAATGAATTTTCTAAAAATGAATTAGGTCGTTTGATTCAAGCGATTAAAGCGATGAGTATTAAATTTGGTTTTGAAAAGGCAGAAGAAACACGTCGTGCGAATGAAACGTTACGCATCAAAATGGCATTAGACGAAGTCACGACTCCTGTGACTTTATCAAATGCACAACGCGAATTTGTTTATATGAACAAAGCGGGTGTGAAATTGTGGAAAGACATGGAAGATGACATTGCAGATCGTATTACGGGCTACACCGTCGGAAGTATGTACGGTAATTCACTTTCCTCCTACCTCGAAACAGAAGAAGATAAAACGTTTTTTGCCAAATTGGAAAAAGACCCTGTTGTGTGCGATTTGAAATTGGGCGGAAAAAACATTCAAGTCACGATTGTGTCAATTTATGATGAACGCGGCATTTATATTGGACGTGCCACGCAATGGCTAGACCGCACAGCAGAATTAGCCATTGAAAAACAAATTTCACAAATTGTGTCGGCGGCAATATCAGGTGATTTCCATAATCGCATCAGAGTTCAAGTCGCAGAAGGTTTCTTCAGACAATTAGCAGACGGCTTGAATTTGCTGCTAGAAACCTGTGAACAAAGTTACGGCGATATGGCTGAAATTTTCGACGCACTGTCACACGGTGATTTGTCGCATACCATTACGAACGAATACAGTGGCGGATTTGAAACCATTAAAAATAATGCCAATAACACGGTTTATAAACTCACAGACATTGTTAAACAAATTAAACTCATCACTCACAACGTTAACGACAGCTCGAAAGAAATCGCCAACAGCAACAATAATCTATCCCAGCGCACAACAACACAAGCCTCCGCGATTGAAGAAACCGCTGCAAGCATGCACGAATTAACGTCAACGGTTGAAGCAAATACGGAAAATTCAAATCACGCGAATGAGTTTGTGTTGGGTGCATCGGATATTGCGACAAAAGGCGTGAATGTCATTCGCCGCGTGGTGAGTACGATGGAAGATATTCATGAATCGTCGCGCAAAGTGGTTGATATTATTTCAGTTATTGACGGCATTTCGTTTCAAACCAACATTTTAGCGTTGAATGCCGCCGTTGAAGCCGCGCGAGCAGGTGAACAAGGTCGTGGTTTTGCCGTGGTAGCAAGCGAAGTGCGGAGTTTGGCACAACGTGCGGCAGCAGCGGCAGGTGAAATTAAAACCTTGATTAACGATTCAGTCGAAAAAATCGAAGATGGCAGTAAATTAGTTATCGATGCAGGTCATACAATGGAAGACATTGTCAGCTCAATTCGCACAGTCACACAAATGATTGGCGATATATCTGCCGCGTCAAATGAACAAAGTGCGGGGATTGGTCAGGCAAATAAAGCCATTGTAGAAATGGAAGCTATGACCCAACAAAATGCGATTTTGGTAGAACAATCATCGGTAACGGCTGACAGTTTAAAAAACCAAGCCGCTGACCTTTCAAAAGCGGTTGATTATTTCAAAATGGGATAATCGATGCAGGTCATGATTTTGGCGGCAGGACGTGGTGAGCGTATGCGACCGCTCACAGATTCCACGCCGAAACCGTTGTTGAAAGTCGCAGGAAAATCGTTAATTGAACGCACGATTGAACGATTGGTTTCCGCAAATTTCACCGAGTTAGTCATCAATCATGCCTATTTGGGCAAACAAATTGAAATGGCATTAGGTGACGGTTCGCAGCTTGGTGCGACGATTCGTTATTCGCCCGAAGGTGAAACGGGATTTGAAACAGCGGGTGGAATTATTCACGCATTGCCCTTGATGAAAGATGCACCATTTTTGGTGGTAAATGCTGATATTGCAACCGACTTTCCTTTCTCCGAACTCAAAAAACAGCCGATTGATTTAGCGCATTTAGTATTGGTACCGAATCCTGAACACCATTTGTCAGGGGATTTTCAACTTAATTCCGATAAAACACTTTCATCAGCAGGTAATTCAAAATTCACTTTCAGCGGCATCGGTATTTATTCACAGGAGTTTTTCAAATCTGCCCCTAAAAATACACGAAAACTTGCGCCATTATTACGCGCGGCGATGTCAGAAAATCGCATCACAGGTCAATTATTCAATGGTTTTTGGATGGATATTGGCACACCTGAACGATTACAAATTTTAGAAAAGCATCTTTCTTAATTCACACCAACACCGTCCCGCGTTTATACTTATCCGTCGAAGTTCGCTAGAATTTCAGTTTCAAAAATCACACTTAAAATAAAAATAATGAGGATATATCAATGCAAAAAACGATTTTAGCGTTATCGATTTTCGTGTTTGCCACAAACAGCTATGCGGTTGATCACAGTATGCACACAGGCGGAAGCATGGGCGGTGGCGGGAGTTCGTCAAGCTGCGAAAAAGCCCGTTTCGACAAATTTCAACCTGAAAATTTAGCTAACGTTGCGCCCGAATCTGAATTTTCATTCACCGCATTCAACGTGCAAAAACCAGAACAAATCGAGGTCAATGTGAAATCCCATCCTGTTCAAATTACTACCGAAGCTCGTGGCGATTTGTATCGCGTCACAGGAAAATTGCCTGCCGAATTAAAAAACACAACGGCGCGTATCAGCATCAAAGCAACAACCAAAGTCGAAAAATGTAACGGCGAAGGCGGTTGGCTTGTAACGATTGGCGAATAACGGATGCTAAGTTATCGTCACGCTTTTCATGCTGGCAATTTTGCCGACGTTTTAAAACATATCGTTTTGCTCGAAATCCTCGCTTATTTAACGCAAAAAGAAAAACCGTTTTGCGTTATCGATACCCACGCAGGCGGCGGTAAATACGCACTCGACGGCGATTTTGCATTAAAAACGCACGAATTCGACACGGGAATTTCTCAGCTTTGGCAACGTGACGATTTACCGCCAAGCGTGGCGCATTACGTTAATTTACAAAAACGCTTCAACGCTAACGGTCAATTTAAAACTTACGCGGGTTCGCCATTGTTGATTAAGCAATTACTTCGCGCCAAAGACAGATTGTGTTTGTTTGAATTGCATTCGACGGAATTTGGCGCGTTGAAAGAAAATATGAAGCAAGACAAACGCATTTTCATTGAACGCGCCGACGGTTTGAAAAATAGTCTCGCGTTATTACCGCCTGTTGAACGTCGTGGATTGGTGTTGATTGATCCGTCGTATGAAATGAAAAGTGACTATTCGGACGTGGTAAAAACGCTGATTCAAATGCAAAAACGTTTTTCAACAGGCACTTACGCGCTGTGGTATCCCGTGATTGAACGCGGTCGAAATCAGGCGTTAGAACTTGCCATTAAAAAAAGCGGGCTGACCAATGTGCAGTTATTTGAATTAGGCATTAACGTCGATAATTCGGGGCGGGGAATGAATGCTAGCGGCATGATTATTATCAATCCACCGTGGAATTTAATCGAAACCATGAAAAGTATTTTGCCAAAATTGGCGGAAATTTTAGGCGAAAACGGCGCAGGAAATTTTCGTATTGAGACATTAGTTGCTGAAAAATAGTTATTTTTATGAATCAAGCGTTACAAATTTTTCTAACCGCTTTTCGGTTAATTCAAACTTATCCGCGCGTCATCATGCCCATTTTGACACTGGTCTTGTGTGGTTATGGTTATGAAATGCTGGTGGCTCGCCCTGCCCTACTTTATCAAGGCGAACCACAAGCCATTTCGACGTTTAACAGCAATACTTGGTTTCGCGTGCTGCGAAATAATGGCTTTATCGTGGGTTATTCCGATTTGCGTGGAAATCCACTTTGGGTGGAATACGCGCTAAAACCTGTTCCCGATAATGCGCCACGTTTAAAACGTCCGACTCATTTTCAAACAGATTGGCGTGGTTTGAATCGTGTTAATCATGACGATTACACCAAAAGCGGCTTTGATCGCGGACATAACGCGCCGAATTTTGCAATGAGTACGCTTTACGGCAAATATGGGCAGGCGGATAGTTTTTTAATGACCAACATTAGCCCGCAACGCCCGAAATTAAATCAACAACTTTGGCAGCGTTTGGAAGAAGTGGAGATTTCGTATTTTGCGAAAAACTTCGGCAAAGTTTGGGTGATTACTGGCCCGATTTTTGGTGCGAATTCTGAAAAAATGTCTACCTCTTTATGGCACGTTGATATTCCCAAAGCGTTTTACAAAATTTATGTTACCGAAGAAACGGATAGCAAACCTGCTTTTGCGTTGGCGTTTATTATGCCGCAAACCGTAACGGGTAAAGAGCCGCTTTCTCAATTTTTAACCACGATTGATACCGTCGAAGCGCAAACAGGTTTGGATTTTTTAAGGAATTTTGATGATAAAACGGAAGCCCATTTAGAAGGCACTATTGAAACGGTACCGTGGAATTTAAACGCGGTCAGTAAATTGCCGTCGCGGTATCCTTAACCGCGATTGAAAACGCTGTGCTAAAATTCAACCTAAATTTTGATTTCATTTTTAAGTTCTATGGAAAAAGTAAAAGTTTTATTTGTCTGCATGGGCAACATTTGCCGCTCTCCCACCGCTGAAGGCGTATTCACGCATTTAGTTCAAAACAAAAAATTAACCGAACGTTTTTTAATCGATTCTGCTGGCACACATGCTTATCACATTGGCGATGCGCCCGATTTACGCTCGCAAAAAGCCGCGTTAGAACGAGGCATTGATATTAGTCATTTACGCGGTCGAAAAGTTATTTTTGGTGATTTTGACGATTTCGATTTTATTTTAGCGATGGATGATGAAAATCATGCCATTTTGATGGAATCTTGTCCAAAACAGCATCAACATAAAATTCATTACTTTCTAAGTTTCGCGCCACAATTTAAAACCTGCGAAGTGCCTGATCCCTATTATGGCGGTGGACAAGGTTTTGAGCGTGTTTTAGACATGGCTGAAGCGGCGAGCGAAGGTTTTTTAAAACACTTATTTGACACAAAACAATTGAGATAGAAAATGGCGATTATTAGCAACACCGTAAATTATGTCGATGGCGACACCACGTTAGAAGCCTTTTTTGCTTTTGATGATTCAATTTCGGGACGGAGACCAGCCGTTTTAGTCGCTCATCCGTGGGCGGGACGCAGCGAATTCACGGCGAATAGAGCGCGTGAATTAGCCGAATTAGGTTATGTCGGTTTCGCGCTCGATATGTATGGTAAAGGCAAACTCGGGCAAACCGATGAAGAATGTGGCGCGTTAATGCGTCCGTTCATCGAAAATCGCGCTTCGACACAACGTCGAATGTTAGCCGCATTGAAAACCGTTGCACTTTTGCCGTGGGTGGATGATTCTAAAATCGCTGCGATTGGTTTTTGTTTTGGTGGTTTGTGTGTTTTAGATTTGGCGCGAACGAATGAAAATGTAAAAGGTGTCGTGAGTTTTCACGGTAATTTAACGCCCGCCGATAATTTACAAAATCCTAAAATCACCGCGAAAGTTTTAGTGTTACACGGTCACGATGATCCGCTTGTACCGCCAGAACAAGTCGTCGCTTTTCAAAAAGAAATGACGCAAGCAGACGCGGATTGGCAATTACACGCTTATGGCAATACGGTTCATGCGTTCACCAATCCGCTAGCAAGTGATTTAGCGACGGGTTTTCAATTTAGTCCCACGGCAAATCGGCGTTCTCAGCAAGCAATGGAAAATTTTTTGACTGAAATTTTTGCTTAGTTTCCATTTTATTGCCGTTACAAAAAAACAGGATTTTTCATGTTAAGAACTCCACCAAGTTGCGTTGCTGCTGTGGATTTAGGCTCAAACAGTTTTCACATGATTGTTTGCAGTTTGACCGATGGCAAACTTCAAACCGTAGACCGTTTAAAAGAAATGGTGCGTTTAGCATCAGGTTTGGATGAGCAAAATAATCTTGATATTGCCACGCAAGAACGGGCGTTAGCCTGTTTAGAGCGATTCGGACAACGCATTGGGCATTTTTCGCCTGAAAGCGTGCGAATTGTTGGCACAAGCACTTTACGAACAGCACGGAATGCAGCGCAGTTTTTAGAAAAAGCGGAACACGCTCTCAATCATCCCATTCACATTATTTCGGGTATCGAAGAGGCGCGTTTGATTTATGAAGGTGTAGCGCACAGTTTGAGCAGCAATGCGAATTTACGCTTAGTTATGGACATTGGTGGCGGAAGCACCGAATACATTATCGGTTCAGGTGAAAATCCGCATGACAAAGAAAGTTTGCCGATGGGTTGCGTGACAACCAGCAATTTATTTTTTGCTAATGGCAAGCTGTCAAAAATTGCGTTTAATCAAGCGGTTCTTTTCGCGCAACGGCACTTAGAACCATTCCAACAAAAATTTCAAAAACAAAATTGGGATGAAGCAATTGGCGCGTCGGGCAGTTTAAAAGCCATTGATAAAGTTTTGTTGGCGAAAAATTGGAGCAATAACGGTATTACGCGCGATGGTTTAGAACAGTTGGTGCAACACATTTACACCTGCCCAAACATTAACACCTTGAATTTACCTGACCTTGATGCAGAGCGTTTGCCTGTTTTTGTGGGCGGTGTAGCGATTGTTTATGCGACGTTTAAAAGTTTAGGTATCACGCAAATGACGGTTTCCGATGGCGCGTTGCGGGAAGGTTTAATTCACGATTTATTGGGGCGAATTTATGACCACGATATTCGTTCAGCGACGGTTCGCCAAATCGCAGCACGTTATCACGTCGATATTTTGCACGCTTCGCGCGTGAAACAAACCGTCGATTATTTGTTGTCGCAATTAAGCGAAAATTATCTTCAAATTGACCTCGAACAAGCGCGACAATTTTTGCATTGGGCGGCAGAATTACATGAACTGGGACACGATATTGCACACAGTCAGTATCACAAACACAGCGCGTATGTGATTGAATACGGCGATTTCGCGGGTTTTTCACGTCAAGACCAAGTTTTATTGTCAGTCATTGTGCGAACGCATCGACGAAAATTTGCGTTAAAACTGTTTGAAACATTGCCCGCACCGTGGAATGTAGATGCGCCCAAAATAGCATTACTTTTGCGTTTAGCCGTTTTATTGCATCGTAATCGACAAGATTACGAAGTGCCACCCTTTCAATGTGAATGGGAAAAATCGAAAATAAAACTTCGTTTTCCAAATGGCTGGCTCGATACGTCGCCGCTGACTCGTGCTGATTTGCTTTATGAAGCGGAACATTTGAAACTTGCTGGTTTAAAACTTGAATTTGCTTAATGATGCGCCAAGTTTATTTTATTTTTGTAAAGCGAGTAGTTTGTGGTGCGGTAGGACTAACGTTTTTTTTATGTGTTGTTATTTTGGAAAGCGGTTTAAGCAATGAAACAAATCAGCCCGTCTTGGCACCAATTACGTTAGAACGCATGGCGCAAGCGCGAAAAATTTTGCATGAAGGCACAAAAATAAAACCTGACGACATTGCCGCGATTACGTTCAGTGAGGAAGATTTAAATTTAGCAGGAAATTATTTGTTGAATCGCTATTACCAAAGCGCGATTTTCATCGAAGTAGTCAACAACAAAGTGCGTTGCACGGTGTCGCTTAAATTACCCGTAAATACTATGGCGCGGTATTTCAATATCAGCTTTCGATTAGGCAGTGAAGAAGGTGAAACGTTGCCACATATTGCAAAATTTAAAGTAGGCAATTTACTGTTGCCCGCAAAACTCGCAGATTGGGTAATTCACGCTTTTATTCGATATTCGTTTTTGAATGAGTATTTTATTTTGGCGACGACTCCTATTCGGCGAGTCGAAATTGCAGATAAAATGCTTACTATATTTTACGATTCAGACGCGCCACACCATACGGTTAATCCCGAAAGCCGCGAAATTTATCAACAAAAAATTGCCGAAATCATCGTACAACATAATCCAAAGTGGCGTTTGTCGTTGGCTGAAATTTTAAAAGCTGTTTTTGAATTAGCTTATCAACGCGCGACGTTGGAAACGGCAATGGAAGAAAATCGTAGCGCGATTTTAGCCACAAACGATTATGTTAACGCTGAAAAAAATCCGCCTTATCCGCCTTTTTTATATAAACGAACCGATTTAGCGCAACATTTTATTGGCGCGGCGGCATTAACCGCTTCAACAAATCGCCGTGTGGCAAATGCCTTGGGCGAAGTGAAAGAGTTGAGCGACACACAAGCTGGCGGCAGTGGTTTCAGTTTTGTCGATTTAGCCGCAGATAAAGCAGGAAGTCGTTTTGGTGAATTAGCCGTTTCATCACCTGAAAATGCGCGGCATATTCAAAAATCCATGATGCAAATAAAAGACTACCGCGACCTGATGCCAGACCCGCGTGATTTACCTGAAAATATGAATGAAACTAAATTTAAAACAATGTTTGAATCCACGCAAAGTGCCGCCTATTTAACCCTTGCCGAACAAATTGACAATCGAATTGCGCTCATGCCAATTTACAACATTCAAGCAAAATGACCCCATAGATTCACCTATTTTCAACCGTTAATTCGCGGCATTATTTTCTTGTTTTACAGCGCGTTGCGCTTCCAAAAATTCCATAATCGCAAACATCAATTCGCGTGTGCCTTGACCGTTAATCGCCGCAATTTTAAACACGGGAGCCGTCCAATTTAGCGCGTCGATAATTTCTTGGCAATGTGCGTCGAGTTCTTCATCTAAAACACGATCAACTTTGTTTAAAATGAGCCAACGCGGTTTATTCGCTAAATTGTCATTCCATTTTTCGACTTCAGCGATAATTTTTTTAGCGGCACTAATTGGCGATTCGCTACTTTCATACGGTTCAATATCGACCATGTGCAGTAATAAACCTGTGCGGTCTAAATGTTTTAAAAATTGCAATCCTAAACCCGCTCCTTCCGCTGCACCTTCTATAACACCTGGAATGTCGGCAATAACAAAACTGCGTAACTCGTCGATACGCACCACCCCTAAATTTGGATAAAGCGTAGTAAAAGGATAATCGGCAACTTTCGGCGTAGCGGATGACACTGCACGAATCAAACTTGATTTTCCCGCATTCGGCATTCCTAACAAACCCACGTCCGCAATCAACGTGAGTTCTAAATTCAACAATCTATGTTCACCAGCGGTGCCTTTACTGGCAATTTGCGGCGCACGATTGACGCTACTTTTGAAGCGCGTGTT
>CAZLGN010000017.1:16568-19793 GCA_964558865.1 uncultured Methylomagnum sp. | reverse complement strand
ATGAATTTGAATCGAATCGTCCGTTTTTAACTCGTGTTTTTCCGCTTCGTTGTTAAGCAAATCATTTTGTAAAAAATGCAAAATCGTGTTCGCATTTTCAACGCTCTCAAAATCATCCAATTCAAATCTCACCGTCAAATTTTGCTCAAGCAATAATGCTTGAAACTCTCGCCCTTGTTGACCTAGCGATGAAAGTAACGGATGCGAATCGTATTGTTCTTCGGGTTCTTGTTTTAAACGAGCGCGTTTAGTCGGAATATCTGCCCAATAATCTTGCGAAGGATTCAATAAAAATAAATGCAACTGACAATGTTTTGACAAGCCGTGCAAAAACGCTAAAAACAACGGCGGCATTGTATTTATACCGAACACAATCACACGTTCTGGTAACTGATTAGCATAAAAATTTTCGTCAGCGTTGAGCAATTGGTTAATCACTTTTTGCCACAACGCGCCACGGTGTTGCGTGCCGATTTGAGCCGTAATATCGCGCCACAATGCCTTTTGCCAACGCTCAGCCGTCGTGTCATAAAGTAATTTATTTTCTTGCCACGCCGCCAACAAATCAGGGCGCATCATTTGATATTGGTCGAAAAGTTGCGCCAATTCTTGCGCGAGTTGATAACGTTTCAAATCAGGATTTTCGCCTTCCAAATAATATTTCAACGGCAAAACATCACCGCCTTTCAAATCTCGCAGCACATTTTCAATACGCCATGTCATCTTATGGCGGTCAAACAGCGCGTCTGTCAAATGTTTGTCGAGTTTTTGCGCCACGCTGCTAAAAAATTTCGCGGGAAATAAAAATTCAAAATTCGCCCAAACTTGAAAGGTTTGGGCAAGTTGTTGCGACAACCAACGCTCCATTCCTTGACTTTGAATCAAGAAAATTTCTTTGCTGAATGGCGAATCGAGCGGCAGTGTTTCAATCACTACGCCTAATTGCGCGACAAGATTTTCGGTTTTATTAGAACTGTGCAGAATAAACATAAAGAAAGTTTTTCAATGTTAAAGGTAGGAAATTTGACAATGTTTGATTGTCAAACGATTGGCTTTTATAAGTAAATTTTTGCTTAACCATTTGTTATATTTAAATTTTTAAAAGTTGGCGTTTATTGTGCTTTTACTTTGGTAACTGATTTTACGCGGTGATTTCTCGCCTAATTTGCTTTTCCGATTCCTTGGTGCAAATTCTGCGATGTGTTTTGCACTGCGTATTATCAGAATTTTTTTGCTGAAAATGACCGCAGTTAAACGCTGCAAAGACATTCGCGTACATTTTGACAGCATTGAGACGCTCACGCGCCTATTTTTAGAGGTACTTAAACTTTTTTTAAAAATTTTTGGAGGCAATATGGCACTCGTAATCAATACAAACTTGGGTTCAATTAACGGACAACGCAATTTAAGCACAACAGCATCTGCACAAGCGACTGCCATGACACGATTGTCTTCAGGCATTCGTGTCAATAGCGCAAAAGACGATGCGGCAGGGCTAGCGATTGCAGATCGTATGAATTCACAAATTCGCGGCATGACCGTTGCAGTTCGCAATGCCAATGATGGTATTTCCTTAACACAAACGGCTGAAGGCGCGTTAGGTTCGTTGACGGATACGTTACAACGAATGCGTGATTTAGCGGTGCAATCATCCAGTAACGCAGGCGTTTCAGCGTCGGATCGCTCAAAAATGCAGACTGAATTTAAAGCACTGAACGATGAATTACTACGGGTTGTCGCTAATAGCGAATTCAATGGTAAAAAAATCTTAAATGGCGACTTAGCAGGTGGCTTGAACATTCAAGTGGGTGCAACGACCGATACAAACAGCCGTATTGCGGTAGCCGTTTCGAATATGAGCGCGATATTAAATCCTGTTACGAGAACAACACTTTATCCGAAAGGTGAACCGATTGATTCAACACTCGCGGCGGAAGTCACAAATTCAGGTGTATTGGCGGCTAACGACCCACAATTAAATGCTTCAAACGAAGCAGCAAAAGCAGCGAATGCCGCCGTCACCGCAGCAAAATTAGCGATTGCATCACCAAATGATGCCGCATTAGCAAAAGAGGCTTCAAGGTTAAATAAAATAGCGGCTGATGCAATTGCCGCGTCATCGGCAAACATTTTTACTACGACGAATGGTGGTACACCTGCCGCAGCACCTAACACCGCTGCCATTGCTGGCGTTGGCGGATTACTGGGAAGCAAACTTGTTTCAAATGCGTTTTCAAATACCGTTACGGCGGCTTACGATGCCAATTTTTCGGCATCCTTAGCGATTGCACAAACAGATGCGGCAATTAACGGTATAGATGGCGTTGGTGGAATCGTCTCTAGCGATGCAGCACAGGCAGCATCATTGATGACAACAGCGACACAACTTGCCGCCGCTGCCAGTGCTGATGTGTCATTTGCGGGTCAGAATGTTTTTGCTAGCACAATGAATTCTTTGACGGGTGATAATTTGAGTGTCGTGGATTCGACAGGGCAATCAAATAGCACGTTAAATCTGAGCGTTTCACGTTATGAAAATGGAACATTTGGCGCGGATAGAAATGCCCAAAAAGCCTTGGCGGCCGCTGAAATAGCGAAAAGCATTGCTGCCGCGTCTTACATTGATGAGCCGACTAAAACGGAAACCGCTAACAGCACCGATAAACTCTCGTTTATTAACAATAATAAATTAGTGGTTGATACGTCAATTGCGACCGATGCTGTGGCGACCGATTATGCGTTGTCATCGATTAACGCGATTGATGACGCGATTGCGTCGATTGATACTGAACGATCAAATTTAGGTTCGACACAAAATCGATTCACGACCACGATTTCGAATTTACAAAACGGCATTGAAAACCAATCGGCAGCAAAATCCCGTATCTTAGATGCGGATTTTGCACAAGAAACGGCAGCGTTAGCGCGTTCTCAAATTTTGCAGCAAGCGGGAACAGCAATGCTCGCGCAAGCTAATCAGGCGGGGCAATCGGTAATGACGCTATTGAGATAATTCAGCGGATGTAAAGCTGAAAAACACGAAATAAAAAAGGCAGATTTAACACTCTGCCTTTTTTATATTTTAGAAAATGGTTTCTGTAACGATAAATGAATGTGTAGAGGTGAGTTTTAGTTCTATTTTCTTAAACTATCTCGTAAAAGTACGAATGTATTTAATTTTAGTTCATTTTGGAGGCTACACATGGCACTCGTAATCAATACAAA
>CAZLGN010000017.1:0-16468 GCA_964558865.1 uncultured Methylomagnum sp. | reverse complement strand
GAAAAAATGCAAACCGAATTTAAAGCCTTAAATAATGAGTTAATTCGCGTCGTGGAATACAGCGAATTTAATGGCAAAAAAATTCTGAATGGCGATTTAGCAAGCGGTTTAGCCATTCAAGTTGGTGCAAATACAGATAAAAGCAGCCAAATTACTGTGACAGTTTCAAACATGACGACATTATTAAAACCTGTCACGAATTCATCATTGAATCCGAAAAATGAGTCGGCTGACGCAACGTTTTTTGCCGCGACAGTGAATAACGCTTCAATTGAAATTGTGGCAAATGCCGATTTAAAAGCCGCTAACAATGCTTCAAAACTAGCCAGCGCGGCGGTAAAAGCGGCAACTTTGGCATCCGCTTCACCTACTGATTTAGCATTAGCAAAAGCCGCGTCCGATGCCAATGCAATTGCCGCAGCGGCAATTTCAGCTTCATCGACAAATATCTTGGCAAAAACGAATGAAAATAAAGCCTCTAATTTGGTAGCGGACGCATTTGTAGCAGCTGTTACTACAGCAAATAGCGCAAACGTGGCGGCAGCAAATTCCATCGGAGCGGCAAACACAGATGGCGCAATAACTGCGGCGGCTGGCACAACAAACTTTAACATTCAAAATGCGTCAAGCACTGATTTAACTCAAGCGAGTTCATTACTTACAACAGCGAATCAACTTGCCGCAGCAGCATCGGCAGATGTCGATTTCATGGCTAAGAATGTTTATGAAAGTACGATGAATGCCATTACAGGCGACAGTATCGCGGTACCTGATTCAAGTGTAACAGGGGCAAAAAGCACGCTAAATGATGCGGTGTCAATTGCTGAAAAAGGTTCGTTTAAAGCAGACCGCGTGGCACAAAAAGCGATGGCGGCATTAGATATTGCCAAAGCCGTTGCGGGGGCTTCTTATGTGAACGACCCAACACAAACCGTCACAGCAAATGATGTTAATAAAACCTCATTCGTTAAAAATAATAAATTAGTTCAAGAAACCTCTATGAAGTCGGACGGGGTTGCAATGGATTATGCGCTGCAAGCGATTAACAAAATTGATGATGCAATTGCGACAATTGATACGGAACGTTCAAATTTAGGTTCAACTCAAAACCGTTTCACCACCACAATTTCAAATTTACAGAACGGAATTGAAAATCAATCGGCAGCGAAGTCACGCATTTCCGATGCCGATTTCGCCCAAGAAACTGCTGCATTGAGTCGCGCTCAAATTCTGCAACAAGCAGGGACAGCAATGCTTGCTCAAGCAAATCAATCTGGGCAAAGCGTAATGACGTTGTTGCGTTAAATTTAATGCACGGCAATTCATAGAGGCAAGTTTCACGGTGTCTCTACAATTTTTCAGCAGAATGTAATCGCATCAAGAAAAAATTAAAGTAACCAAAAATCTCGCCGATAACCTGTGCGAGTTTCGAATTTACAAACTTTTTGCGATGTAAAGAACTTTTTTAGTAGTTAATTAAATTTACTCTTAGACATTCCGTCTTAAGAGGCTTTTGGAGAAAATATCATGGCACTCGTAATCAATACCAACCTTGGCTCAATCAACGGTCAAAAAAATCTAAACACTTCAGCAGCTGGTCTTGCAACTTCAATGCAACGTTTGTCTTCTGGAATTCGTGTTAACAACGCAAAAGACGATGCGGCGGGTTTAGCGATTGCTGACCGTATGAATTCACAAGTTCGCGGCATGACTGTTGCAGTTCGTAACGCTAACGACGGCATTTCATTAACCCAAACTGCTGAGGGTGCATTAGGTTCATTGACAGATACTTTGCAACGTATGCGTGACCTATCAGTTCAAGCATCAAGCAACGCGGGTGTCTCTGCATCTGACCGTGCAAAAATGGACACAGAATTTAAAGCATTAAACGACGAGTTAGTTCGTGTTGTGCAAAACAGCGAATTTAACGGTAAAAAAATCTTAAACGGTGATTTAGCTGGCGGTTTGGCTATTCAAGTTGGCGCGACAACAGACACAAACAGCCGTATTAACGTGTCAGTTTCTAACATGACAACATTGTTAACGGACGTTAATAAATCGACTTTGGCACCACAAAATCAAGCTATGGATTCAACGTTGTCTTCAGTGACTACCAATGCAGCTCTTTTAGCTGCTACAGGTGTAGCATCTGCAGTTACTGGTGGCTTTACTGTTGTTGGTGTGCCTGGCACTGATGCTAATGGTCAGGCAACTAACCCATTGATTGATAACACAGCAGGTCTTTCTTCAGCTGCTTTGATGACTGCAGCAACAGATACAGCGGTACAATTATCGGATGCTAATGTTGCTGCTAAGTTGGCTAACGCTGCAGTAGTAGCTGCTAAAGCTGCAGCGGCGGCACCAACTGACTCTGCTTTAGCAAAAGCGGCTTCAGCAGCTAACTTAGCAGCTGCAACAGCTGTTTCAGGCTCATCTGCAGCTGTTAAAGCAAAAACAGACACAAACAGAACGGCTGATTTGGTTTCTGACGCATTTAAAAATACAGTAACGGCAGCCGATTCTTCTAACCAAGCTGCTCTAGGTGCAATCACTACAACAAATGCTAATGTTCAAGGTGCTGCAACAACCGATGCTGCACAATCTGCTTCATTGTTGACTACTGCGACACAATTAGCAGCAGCAGCAGCAGCTAACGTAGATGCAGCTGGTCAAAATTCTTATGCTGTTACGATGAACACATTGACTGGTGACACGCTTACTACAGCGGCAACTACAGCAACCGCAAGTGGACAACTTTCAACAAGCAACACACTTAACGATGCAATCAACAGAGCAACGAAAGGCACATTCTTAGGTGACAGAGGGGCGCAATCTGCATTGGTTGGCTTGCAAGTGGCGAAAGCAATTGCAGGGGCTTCTTACGTTCAAGATCCTTTGGCAACAACAACTGCTAACGAAACAAACAAACAATCTTATGTGAACAACAACAAGTTAGTTATGAGTGTTTCAACAGCGGCTGATGCAGTAGCAACCGATTATGCGTTGTCTGCAATCAATGCAATCGATGACGCAATTGCTTCAATTGATACGGAACGTTCAAATTTGGGTTCTACTCAAAACCGTTTCACGACAACCATTTCAAACTTGCAAAATGGTATTGAAAACCAATCTGCAGCTAAATCACGCATCTTAGACGCTGATTTCGCTGCTGAAACAGCGAACTTGAGCAAAGGTCAAATTTTGCAACAAGCTGGAACTGCAATGCTTGCACAAGCAAATCAGTCTGGTCAAAGCGTAATGACTTTATTGAGATAAGGTTCTATACTTTCGACACAGAACCAGTGGGTGATTTGATTCACGGGTTGTTGCCAAAGAGTTCCTAATCAATCTTGCGTGGGTTTTGTTTAAAGCTCACGCACGACGTAAAAATAGAGGGTGTCATGAGCGAAATATCAAATATAACGCCTGCTGCTATTCAAGTTCCAAGAAGTCAGTCGACAAGTGAAATGAGTCAAACAGCTATTTCGGCTGTTGTCTCGACTGCGAGTGCGGTTTCTCCAACACACCAAATTAGTGAGTTGAAAATCGAAAGTGATAAACAGTTAAGTTCTGAAGCTGTAAAAGCGGCAGCAGTTGCTGGTAACAAACTACTTCAAGCGACAAATAAAAATTTGCAGTTTCAAGTAGATGAAGCAACAAAACAGGTTGTAGTAAAGATTGTTGATAGTAAAACGGGTGAAGTTGTTCGTCAAATTCCAACAGTTGAAATGCTTGATTTTATTCGAGCAATGAAAGAACAGGAAGGAAACATGGGCAAACTTTATCAGGCTAAAGCGTAAAATTATTTTTGAGATTGGAGGCGAGACATGGCAAGCATAACAAGTGCAGTAGGTATTGGTAGTGGTATTGATATTAACAGTACCGTTAGTCAACTAACGGCGGCTGAAGGTAAGCCGCAACTTGACGCAATTGCAACTAAAACAAGTATCTCGCAAGCCAAGCTCAGTGGGCTAGGCACTTTGAAAGGTGCCTTGTCAGCTTTTCAGAATGCAGTGAAAATGCTTGATAAAAGTCAGGCGTTTCAATCGCAGCAAATTACTTCAAGTGACGAGAAAATTTTAAAAGTAACAGTAGATCCTGCTTCTACGGCGGCCTCGCACACAGTAAAAGTTGTTGCACTGGCAACAGCACAAAAATCTGTCTCCAGCGCAGAATTCAAAACTGGCGATGTAGTTACCGAAGGCGTACTTATATTTAACGACAAAAGCGGCGCACCTAAATTTTCAGCAATTGTAACGAAAGGTACTAATGATTCGATTGCGGGATTACGGGATGCCATTAACAATGCAAAAGGAAATAATAGCGTTGTCGCCAGCGTGGTGAATGTTGATTCCAAAACAACGCCTGGTACAACTGTTTCAAAATTAGTGTTAACTGCAAAAACACCTGGGAGTGCAAATTCATTTTCTATCGATAGCTCATTGGGTGATTCTCGATTCAATTTGGATCCAGACGCTACTCCAATGAATTTTAGTACCACAAATGCAACCGATGCGAACGTCATTATCGACCCGCAACCCGTGGGAGCAACATCCCAGCGTTCAGTGGCAAGCCTCGAATTTACAGACACTGACGTGGTAGCACCTGGTTTGCTTACGTTTAAAGATTCAGCAGGAAATGAAAAATTTTCAGTAAATATCGTAAAAGGAAATAACGATAAAATTTTTGCCGCGATGGATGCAATCAATAGCGCGACGGGCAATGATAGTGTTACCGCTAGCGTTATCAATGTAGAGTCAAAAACAAATCCTGGAACAAGTGTTTCTAAGTTGGTTTTTACAGCTAAAAAGCCTGGATTAGATAATAAATTTTCAATTGATGCGTCAAAAGGCGACACTCGATTAACATTGGATTCAGCTCCTGTAAATGCACAAAAATCCGTTTCAGCAGTTGAATTTACGACAGATGCCGATAAAGTAGCACCAGGCACATTAACCTTTAAAGATACCACTGGTGCAGTGAAGTTTTCCGTTTCCACTACAGCCGATGTGACAACGACTGCCGATGCCAAAGGAAATTCCTTTACCATTGATGAAACTGGTAGTTATGTGGACTCAACTGGCAATGCACTCATAAAAGATGATGCGGGGAATTATACTGATTCGACTGGCGCAACCGTTACACTTACAACGACAACTGTAAAAGGAAGTAACAACTCGTTAGAAGATTTGAAAAATGCCATTAATTACAATCCCGAAAACAAATTGGTGTTAGCGAGTATCGTAACGATTACAGTTGACGCTACATCGGTTGATTCAGGCGAAGTTGATCCTGTCACGGAAGAGCCAATCATGACGACGATTCCCGCAAAAACAACGTCAAAACTGGTTTTGACCGCGTTAAATTCGGGATCAGATAAAGGGTTTTCTATTGATGGCAGTGCTGGGGATTCACGCTTTACCCTTGATGCCATTGCCGCACCAACTAACTTTGTTAATTCAACAACAACTGCAACTTATGAAACGACAGAAGCCACAAACTCAAATGATGGTGGACAGACAGTAACACGAAGTTCAAATACGATTAGCGATGCAATTCCAGGCGTATCGTTGAATTTGGTAGCAATAGGTTCAGCTGATATTAATGTGCAAACAGATCAAGCAACCATTGCACAACCAATCGGGGCTTTTGTCGATGCGTATAACAAGTTAAATGATTCGCTTAAACAGTTGACGAATTATGTAGGTCCTGGCAATAGTGCAAACGGTGCGTTGCTTGGCGATTCAACTGTACAAACAGTGATTACTCAAGTAAAAAATGTTATTAACGGAAAAGTATCTTCTGCAACAGGAGATTACAATTCGTTAAATCAGATTGGTATTACCTTTGATAAAAAGGGGGTGATGACACTGGATACCACTATTTTGAAAACAGCACTCACGACAAATCTTACGTCGGTAGGCAACGTATTTGCTTCGACTAATGGTGTTGCAACACAGCTGAATTCTAACCTTTCGCGGTACTTAGATTCAAAAGGTGCAATTAGCACAGAACAAGATACTTTGAATAAAACGCTTACGGATTTAACAACGCAAAAAGCGGCTGTCAATACACGTTTAGCGGCAACACAAAAAAGTTTGCAAGCACAGTTTATTGCAATGGATACGGCAGTAGCGCAGTTTAAAAACACAGGTACGTTTTTAACTCAGGCACTCGCCCCAAAAACAACCAATAATTAGTTCAACCAAAATTTAAGAGTGAATTATGGCAGCAGTAATGAATAATAGACGGTATGCAAATCAATATGCTGCCGTGCATACCGAAAGCATCGTTGAAGACTCAACACCTCATGCGTTGATTCAAATGCTGATGGGCGGATTTTTGATGCAGGTGAATGCTGCAAAAGGTGCAATTTCTCAAAATAATTGGCAGGCTAAAAGCACACATATTTCGCGTGCGATTTCGATTGTCGGCGGCTTGATTGACGGAATTGACATGGAACGTGGTGGGACAATTGCTGAAAACTTAACCAGTCTTTATGAATACATTAACGCAAAATTATTTCAAGCCAGTGCTGAAAATAGTTTAGAAATTCTGGATGAAGTCAGTGATTTAATGCGTTCTGTTAAAGAAGCCTGGGATGCCATCCCTGAAGAGCATCGCTAAAATGAGCGAATTATTACAGGAGTTAAATGGATTTTCGTTAAAAATTACGCAAGCCATTGAGTTGGATGATTGGGAACAACTTTCTGTAATTTTAATGCAGCGTCAAGCGCGTTTAGAAACACTTTTAAATGCGCCGTTATCCGAGGACGATCAGCATACAATTCAAGGTGTTTTGAAATCTGTTCAAGCAATGGACACCTTATTTGTCGAGACAGTTCAATTGAAGAAAAACGAACTCCTCAAAGATTTCCGAACCGTTGCCCGAGGTCAAAAAAGCATCCTTGCTTATTATGCACCTTAAATTGATGGCTTAATTTCCGTCTTATCTTCTTTCTTTTCGGTCACTTCAGCAGGTGGCAACAATGGCTTTGGTTGCAGCCAGTTATTCACCTCCTGAACGTTCTGCTCCGTAATCATACCAACTGATCGCATAAATCGCGCTCGATGCTTAATGTAAGCATATTTAGATTGCGACAATTCCCGCTTTGCTTTGAACTCTTCCTGTTGAGCATTCAAAATATCTGTCATAGTCACCACGCCCTTTTTAAAGCCCTTTTCCGTTGCTTCCAGTGACTTTGCCGCCGATCCTAAGGCTTTTTGCGATGCCGCAATTCGGCGCACACTTGCGTTTGAACTCAAAAATGAATCACTCGTTTCTTTAATTAATGCTCGAACTTTCGCTTCATTCTCGTTTTTCGCCAATTCTAAACGGTGTTCTGATTCGAACAAACGATGAATGCTGACACCACCGTCGAAAATAGGAACGGAAACGTTGATTGCCGCAACTTGTGTGCTAACGCTACCACTGTTGGTTATTTTAGAACTTTGGTATCCCGTGTTTGTATCGTAATAATTTAATTGTAAATCGACGACAGGCATAAATTTCGATTTTTGCACTGTCACGCCATCATGAGCGGCTTCAATAGCTTTAAGTTGCGCGGCTAAACTTGGATTTTCACTTTTTGCCACTTCAATCCATTGTTCTAATTGCCCATCTAATGGTTTGTAATCAACGTTATCTTTGAGTTTATACAAATCTGAAAATGGCGTATTTGTCAGTTCTTTTAACGCTTCTTTTGCGGTAACAACAATCGTTTCAGCTTCAATTTCTGACGCTTTCAACTGGTCTAATCGCGCTTCAATCGTATAAACATCGGTAATTTTAACCAGTTGTTTTGAGAATTGCCGTTGCGTTTGTTCCAATCGTTTTGCCATTGCGTTTTTTTCAGTTTGATAAAAATACAACTGATCTTCCGCTTCCAAAACGCCAAAGTATTTTTCAACGACTTTATGAATTAAAGCATGTTGAGCTTCGATATTTTCAGCACTGTATTGTTCTTCAACCTTGTTAGCGCGTTGCCAGTTCCAAAATTTTGCAAAATCAAATAACGTCTGATTGAGTGAAACAAAATAGCGCGTTCCCATATAAGTGGTATTTTCTGGCTTGGTAGCAGGATTTGTATTATCGTTTCCTGACCAATTCGCACTACCGCTGATTTGCGGCAACATCTCACTTAATGCAGCTCCAGACTGCTCTTTAGTGATTTCCATACTTATCGCCGCCGCTCTCGATTCGGGATCGGCTTCTAAGGCTTGGCGGTAAATCGTCATTAAATCTTCTGAATAAGCATTTGGAGCTTGCGCCAAAATCATGCACGCAACTAAGTGTTTTAATTTAAGTTTTTTCACAATTAGTCCTCAATCATCGCTTTTGCCCAGGCATTGCTAATCGGTTGCATCAAGTATTCAAACAATGTCCGCTCTCCCGTGTTAATCAATACATCGGCAGGCATCCCAGGCAACAATTCCATATTACCTAATTTAGTATAACTATCTGGGGTGAGTTCAATTTTTGCACTGTAATACGCTTGACCTGTACGTTCGTCGGTAATTTTGTCCGCTGACAAACCGATTAACTTGCCTTCTGTTTTTGGCACAAGAGCTTGTTTGAAGGCACTGAAACGTACTTCGGCAACCAAGCCAAGATGAACACGATCAATATCCATTGGTGAAACTCGCGCCTCAACAACCAATTCTTCACCTTGTGGCACGATGTCTAAAATCGGTCTACCAGGTGTAATTACACCGCCAATAGTATAGACAGATGATCCCATTACACGACCTGCTGCGGGAGCTTTAATTTGAATTCGATTAACTTTGTCATTCGTCGCCGCATGACGCTGGTTGATGTCATAAAGTTGAGCCTGTGTTTCACTCAATTTGTCCGCGACTTCTTCTTGAAATTGCTTTTGAATTTGCAAAATTTGTAAGCGTGTTTCACCAATTTGCATTTCACTGCTGGCAATTTCAGAACTCAACGATGCGATTTCGCCCGTCGTGGCAGTAATGCTACGTTCCATGTCGCGCAAACGTTGTTTATCCGCAAAACCTTCGGCAAGCAATTCTTTCAAATCTTTGGCCTCGTCAGTATAAGACACGCTCAAATGTTGCTTGCTCGTTTTTTGACCTTGCAAACCTTGAATCCGCGAACTTAATTGGCTAATGCGTTGATTTAAAACAGACACTTCACCGTCATGAGCATTTTTACGGGCATTGAAAATTTGGTTTTCGCTTTGACGCGCTTCAACAACGCGCGAATCACTTAAATTTTGTAAATCTTTCGGGTAAATCACAGACCCTAAACGGTCACGCTCTGCGCCTAATCTCGCCACTTGTGCGGAAAGCGTGATTTGCTGACCGCGCAAAATTTCTAATTGCGCTTTGATGTCAGTACCGTCTAAAACCAGCAATACATCACCGTCTTTAACAATGTCGCCATCTTTTGCAATCAATTCTTTGACAATACCGCCATCTAAATGCTGGACAGTTTTACTGTGCGATTTGACGGTCACAAAACCAGATGCTGCCGCAGAACTACTAATTGGTGCTAAATAACTCCACGCACCTAATACACCGACGGTACTAATCAAAACCACCATGCCAATTACTCGAATCGGCATATCGTTGGTGACAAGCGAAACATCGGCTTCTTTTTTCAAATCGTTTGGATGAATTTTTGCTGTTTCTACTTTCATAATTTCCTACTCGCCTTATTTCGCAATGGCGGCTTGCTGCGCTTGAGCTTGCTGTTGTTGCAAATGCGCGATGACTTGTTCTTTTGGTCCATAAACCGATACCAGCCCATCATTCAAAATAAGCAATTTATCAACATTTGCTAACACATTATTTCGGTGCGTAATGACGATAATGGTGGTTTGTTTCTGTTTCAAACGTTGAATGGCGTTGCCTAACGCGGCTTCACCGACTTCGTCCAAATTCGAGTTTGGTTCGTCTAAAACGACGATTCGAGGTTCGCCGTATAACGCACGCGCTAGACCGACTCGTTGACGTTGACCGCCCGATAAATTGCCGCCACTCGCACCAATCATGGTGTCGTAGCCTTCGGGTAAATGTAAAATTAAATCGTGAACGTCTGCCATTTTTGCCGCATTGACCACTTTTTCAGGATCAATATCGCCAAAACGCGCGATATTTTCACTGATTGTGCCTTCAAATAATTCGATGTCTTGCGGTAAATAACCAATGTGCGGCCCGAGTTCGTCCCGATTCCAAGTAAATACATCCGCGCCATCTAAACGAATTTTGCCGTTATTTGTGGGCCAAATGCCAAGTAATGCTCGCGCGAAAGTCGATTTTCCCGCGCCACTTGGGCCAATCACGCCCACCACATCACCTTTACCAATAGTAAGCGTAATGCCTTTCAATACAGCGGTCTTTGCGCCAGGCGGTGCAACAACAGCGGATTCAAACTGAAAAGTACCTTCAGGCGTTGGAAGCGTCATGCGTTCTGCATCAGCAGGAATTTGACGCAACATTTCATTCAATCGCGAATACTGACCACGAGCGGCAATAAAGCCTTTCCATGAACCAATCACAATGTCGATAGGAGCTAATGCGCGTCCCAACAACACCGAACCACCAATCATTAAGCCTGAAGTGATTTCGTTTTCGATAACTAAATAAGCACCAACCGCAAGAATTAAGGATTGTGACGAAAGACGAATCAATTTTGACGTTGCGCTAATTAAACCCGCGCGTGAACTGGCGGTTGCTTGTAAAACTAAAACCTGATTTGTGCCTTTTAACCAACGTTTTTGAATGTTGTTTAACATTCCCATTGACTCAATTACTTCTGCGTTGCGTAGGTTTTTATTCACCAATCCGCGTCCTGCCATTGCTAAATTATTTGCTTCACTAAGCATTTTGCTGGTTGCTTTTTCTTGAACGATTGCCACGATAATTAACAAAACGGCGGTAAATACTGCCATCCAGCCGTACATTGAATGAAATACAAACATCAATGCAATGTAAATTGGCAACCAAGGTGCATCGAAAAACGCGAATAATCCGTTGCCCGTCATGAATTGACGTAATGCAGTCAAATCATCGAGTGGTTGTGATGAAGCGCGTTGTCCGCCCGTGTACAGAGCTTGTTTGTAAGCAACCTTAAATAACCGTTCATTAAGCAATGTTTCTAAACGGGTACTAACTCGAACTAAAATTTGTGAGCGCACCCATTCCAATGTTCCCATCGTGACAAACAACACCATCATGATTAGTGTCAGCATTATCAAAGTTGAATGATTGCCTGTCGGCACAACGCGATCGTACAGTTGCAACATATAAATCGTCGGAACGAGTTGCAAAATGTTAATCACTAAACTGAAACCAGCAGCGGAAATAAATGCGCCTTTGCATAATTTTAGAGCTTCTTCTAAATCAGATTTCTTGAGTGTTTTCATGTGTAAAAAATTAGAATTTACTTATAATAGTTGGCATTATGGCATATTTTATAAGCACTTTCTATAAAGCAGGTGCTTAGAAAATCACCGTATCGTTGTCAATAATGGTATGAGTTGCTGTTAAAACAAGGGCATTATTTGGTAAGCTAAAATCGACTGCCCCACTTACCTCTAATAAAAACGTTTCGTCGGCTTCAATGAGTTTATCACCCAAAATCGTAATCGGAATTGCTGCGTGATTTTCACCGACGTGCAATGTCATTTGCCCTTGTGTCGCAAGGTAATCTATTCCAGCAATCGCTGTGCCATCTAACGTGCGAAAGTGAAACGAAATTTTTTCTGTCAGTGGCTGACTAAAAGACACTAAAAAATAATTCATCACTGAACCAAAATTCGGCTCGGGAACATTTTTCATAACTTCGGAAATCTGTGTTGGCGAGGTGTAAATTGGATTGCCTTGTGTGACAAAATCAACCCAATCCGCATGAATCGAAATCCGCGTATCAGAACCCATTTCACCCACTGACGAATCAACCAAACTATTCACATCCGTGGAATCAGAACGGAAAATAAAACTGCCAATGCCTGCAATTTTACCGTCAATAAACGTTCCACCGCCTGACAAACCACTTTGTGACATAGTTTCATCACTACCTAATCCCAGATTTTGCAAATTAAACAACAGCCCAAGCCCATCATGTTGCGATGTGCCGTCATCATAGTCATAAAGTAATTGCGAATTCGCTTCAATGCTGCTGCCGAATGAATTGTTAATAATGTCGGTAAGCGCGTCGTAAGTATTTTTACCCGCCACTAAATCTGTTCTCGAAAAACCCACGCGAGTGAAAATTTGCCCAATTTCTGTTTTGGCACGATAAATTTCGTAGCCCGATTGTGCTAACGGTTGTGCGAGTTTAATTATCGCTAAATCGTGATTGTAACTGGCAGGATTATTGTCCCAAAACGGATGGGTGAAAATTTCCGCTACCGCACTGACGTTTTGACCATTTGCGTTGAGAATATGAATATTTTCCAACGCGGGATTTGCAGAAAATAAATGTGCGGCAGTTAAAATATATTGTCCGCTCGCTAATAAAACACTGGAACCGTAAGTGTGAGCATCACCAACTTGCAGGCTAATTTTAAAAACGTCGGTATAAAAGGGCTGTCCCGCATAAACTTTTGTTAACATAAGAATTTAGACAATTCTCAAGGCTTCATTTTCAAACGCAATTCCAGCCCAACCCTGTTGCATAAATTGGCGAATGTTTTGATGGTCAGTGGCATCGGGATTTTGCAAAACATCAACGCGATAATAATCACCAAACAACGATAATGTCTGCGCTTCCGTCAATCCATGTAATTTCGCAAAAGCAAAAATTTTGCATGAACCTTCGTTTTGACCCGCCGCATTTTCAACTGAACCGTTACGGAAAGCGGTCGGCTGATAATTGTAATTTTCAGAAATCACTGCAATTGTTTCGGCGAAACTCACAGGGAAATTCGAGTTAATTTGAACTAAAAAATCTTTCAAAGTCATTGTCAAATCTCAACGCAATAAACTTGAAATCGCTTTGAAATCAGGATGTGCCGCATCACGCAACCATTCAAATAACACCGATTCATAATTGGTAATAATCACATTTTGGCTTTGCAAACGCTGCAACGCATAAAATTTGTTTTCTGCTTTTCGCGCACAAATCGCATCTTCCACAACGTGAACTTGATAACCTTGCTCGGTTAAATCCAATGCTGTTTGCAAAATACAAACGTGTGCTTCTTGACCAACTAAAATCACTTGCTTACGTTTCGTTTGATCCAACGCGGGCATAAAACCACTTGCGCCATAACACGAAAAAGACGTTTTTTCAAAAATCGGTGCATTATTCGGTAACGCTTCACGCACAGATTGTTCGGTTTGCCCTAAGCCTTGTGGATATTGTTCTGTGACTAAAACGGGAATCGCCAAATTTTTAGCCGCCTCCAAAAGGCTGACCGTATTTTCGTGCATTGCTGTCGCATCATTTTCTGGCATCACAGCTGACAATTTTTCTTGCATATCAACAATAACAAGAACGCTGTTTAAATTTTTTAAAAGGGTAGGGTGGGTATTCATAATGCTCCAAAGTTCAGCAATAAAAAACCGCCCGTCATTTGAAATCGGGGCGGTTTGTGAAATGTTTTTGCAATTAGGCTTTTGCAGCTTCAGCGATTTTATTAAACGCTTCGATACGCGCTTTGCCTGTGTTAACTAAATCCATACCGATTTCAACAAGTAGTTGGCATAAACCAGGCATTTTATAAACTTGCATTCCTAAATAACCGACAACTGGTACTGCGATAATCGCACCAATAATGCCACCCAAACCGATGAGTGATAACACTTTAATCAACATTACGATTGCATCTAATGGCAATAAAATCATTGCGAAGGTGTAAGCCATCACCATAAATGTGAATAAAACGAAAACGGCAAATTGAAACAATCGGATTAAAGCGACGTTAATTTTTACTTTGTTCATGTATTTTTGTTCCTAAAATTGGCTATTAGAGCGGTTTTTATTGTTGTTTTTGACGATTGAAAAGTCGCGAAATCAATAGCGACTAAGCGTTAAGTTTAATTCATTTCACTTTCAAATGGTATAACGCCGAAATATCGCAATCGCCAAACCCCTTCGCCATTAACTGCTCGTAATCCAATCGAGTTTGTGTAGTGAGCGGTAAATTCAGACTTGTGTTTTCTCCCATTCGCTCGCAAATTTCTAAATCTTTATGGTGTAATGAAAGTTTAAAACCCGCTGGATACTTGCCTTCCGTCATGGTTAAACCGCGATGTTGTAAAAACCAATTTCCTGCCGCGCCATTCGAAATCACATCAATAACTTTGTCCATCGGTAGGTTTTGGGCTTTTGCGAACGCTAACGCTTCCGTCACGGCTTGATTGATTCCTGCTACCATGATTTGATTCACTGCTTTAGTTGCTTGACCTGTACCAATTTCGCCAATGTGTACGATTCGATTTGCCATTGCTTCCAAAACGGGACGCACTTTTTCTACAATTTTTGCGTCTCCGCCCACCATCATCGCTAAACGCCCTGAATTCGCGCCTTCGACACCACCCGAAACAGGTGCATCAATAAAATCAACATTTTTGCACGCTAAAATAGCGGCAGCCTGTTTTGCTGTGTGACTGCTGACAGTAGACATATCAACGACTATCGTATTCGGTTTGGCAGTTTGACTAATCGCGTGAACGACTTCTAAAACATCCTCATCACGCGAAACACATAAACAAATAACATTCACTTTTTCAGCAAGTTCTTCGGGCGAAAGTACAAATGAAACATTTAATTCTCGCGCTATTAGTTCGGCTTTTTTCGTAGTTCGATTGTAGATTGTGGTTAAAAAATTGGCTTTGGCTAAATGAATTGCCATGCCGTGTCCCATTGCACCTAAACCTATCATACCGACGTTAAACATAAATTTACTCCAGAAATCGCCAACCGAAAGGAAGGCGATTTTTTGTGTTCGATGATTCCGCGACGTTTATAAAAACGAAACAGCTGTTAGAAATCGTCAATCAAAAATGTTTGTAACAATTGCGTGGCGAGTGTTTCTTTCAATGGTTCAAATGTAATGCGATCAACCATTTCGTTGGCAAAGGCGAACGTTAAAATGTGTTTCGCGGTGGCTTCGTCGATGCCGCGTGATTGCAAATAGAAAATCGATTTTTCGTCCAATTGCCCAACCGTGACACCGTGAGCGCATTTCACGTCGTCCGCGTAAATTTCTAATTGCGGTTTCGTGTCGATTTCGGCTTCATTCGATAACAACAAATTGCGGTTGTTCATTTGAGAATCGATTTTTTGCGCGTTTTCAGCGACGACAATTCGCCCTTGAAAAACGCCTTTTGCTTGGTCGTTCAAAATGCCTTTGTAAAATTCGCGGCTGATGCCGTTCGGTTGTAAATGATTGATTCGCGTGAAATTATCGAGATGTTGTTTTTGTGACCCCAAATATAAACCGTTCAATTCACATTCTGCCGCCGTCGCCAAATCGCAGACAATATCAGTTCGCGCCAACACACTTCCTAACGCAAAATTATGATGCGTGAAACGGGCGTTGTCGGCTTGTTGAACGTAAGTGCCGCCAAAATGATAAGCGGTTTCACTTTCTTGTTGCACTTTGTAAAGCGTCAAATCGGCATTTTCACCAACAAAAATTTCAGTCACCGAATTCGTCAAATAGGCGTTATTTTCTGAACTGCTGAACGTTTCAATCAACGTGGCTTTTGCGTTTTTTTCCAAAATGACAACGTGGCGCGTCGGCAAAATCGCTTCTTGTGTGGCGACGTGAATAATTTGAATCGGTTTTTCTAAAATCCCGTTTTCGGCAATATGAATAAACAGCCCGTCGGTAAAATTCGCGGTATTGAAATCGATAAAACCGTGCGTTTGTGTAATTGCTTGATTGAATTTCGATTGCAACAAATCGGCGTGATTTTTAAGCGCGTCGTTGATTGAGCAAACCGTAATTGCTTCGGGCAAGTTCGATAATTCGGCATTGAAAAAACCGTCCACCAACACAAAATGAAACGCGCTTCCGCCTTTTGAACCTTCAAAAACGGGAGGATTTTCTATTTTTGCCAATGGAAATTCTTTTTTTGCAATCGCTGAAACGTTGGTGTAACGCCAATCTTCTAAACGATGCGAGGGAAAACCCGTTTGTTCAAATTGCGACTTGGCTTGTTGGCGAAAATCGTCTAACCATGAAATGCTCATGCCTGCTCCAACCAACCATAACCTTTTTCTTCGAGTTCCAACGCCAACTCCGCGCCACCTGATTTCACAATTTTGCCATCCGCTAAAACGTGAACAAAATCGGGTTTGATGTAATCGAGCAAGCGTTGGTAATGCGTCACCATAATGAAAGCACGGCTTTCAGAACGTAGCGCGTTTACACCATCTGCAACAATTCGCAAGGCATCGATGTCTAAACCTGAATCGGTTTCGTCTAAAATGCAAAGTTGTGGTTCGAGCATCGCCATTTGTAAAATTTCGTTACGTTTCTTTTCGCCG
>CAZLGN010000016.1:367-19920 GCA_964558865.1 uncultured Methylomagnum sp. | reverse complement strand
CATCGTCAATGATTTTTCAGAAGTCGATGCCGAGCGCGTAAAAACGATTGAAAAAACCACCAACCACGATGTCAAAGCGGTGGAGTATTTCTTAAAAGAAAAAATTGCAGGCAATGCCGAACTGGAAAAAGTGAGTGAATTTATTCATTTTGCCTGCACCTCAGAAGACATTAACAATTTGTCTTACGCGCTGATGTTGAAAGCTGGACGCGAAGTGATTTTGGCGCAAATCGACGCAGTGATTTCGTCGCTCACAAAATTAGCAAAAGATACTGCCGCACAACCTATGCTTTCACGCACACACGGTCAATCGGCAACCCCGACAACGGTTGGAAAAGAAATTGCCAACACCGTAGCACGTTTAACTCGTCAAAAAAACCAACTCGAAAAAGTAGAATTGCTGGGCAAAATTAACGGTGCAGTCGGCAATTACAATGCTCACGCGGTTGCATATCCCGAAGTCGATTGGGCAGATTTTGCTGAGAAATTCGTTACGTCGTTAGGCTTAACATTCAACCCATACACCATTCAAATCGAACCACACGATTACATTGCCGAATTTTTCCATGCACTTTCGCGTTTCAATACGATTTTGCTCGATTTTGACCGCGATATTTGGGGCTATATTTCGCTTGGTTATTTCAAACAACGCACGATTGCAGGCGAAGTCGGTTCATCAACCATGCCGCACAAAGTGAATCCGATTGATTTTGAAAATTCCGAAGGCAATTTGGGTTTAGCGAATGCGTTGTTTGGCTTTTTAGCGGATAAATTACCCGTTTCACGGTGGCAGCGAGATTTAACCGATTCGACTGTTTTGCGAAATATCGGCGTAGGCGTGGCACATACGGTGATTGCGATTCAAGCGACGTTGAAAGGCGTATCAAAATTGGAATTGAATGCTGACGCACTCGAAGCAGATTTGAATGCTAATTGGGAAGTTTTGGCGGAGCCGATTCAAACCGTAATGCGTCGTTACGGTATCGAAAAACCGTATGAAAAATTGAAAGAATTGACGCGCGGCAATCGTATTACGCCTGAACAGCTACAAGAATTTGTCGGTAAATTAGAAATTCCTGCTGAAGCTAAGGCGCAATTATTGGCTTTAACGCCGCGTAGTTATATTGGTTATGCGGAACAATTAGCACGAAAAATTTGATTTTTCATAAATGGTAATGAATGCCGCGTTGAAATAGGCGGCATTTGTGAAATCTGAAACTAAATTTTGAAATTACCGATTGTTGCCGATAGGTTGCGCGTTTGTTGTTCAAGTAATTTTGCTGCGGCAGCGGCTTCACTCACTAATCTTGTATTTTGTTGCGTCACATCATCCATGTGTGACAACGCCTGATTAACTTCCTTAATCCCAGACGTTTGCTCGTCTGATGAAGAACGAATTTCTGAAATCGTCTTTGTAACGCCTTCAATCGAACTCAAAATTTCTTCCATTGTTTTCCCCGCTCTTGTTACAAGCAGACTACCATCTTGTACTTTATCAACGGAATCACCGATTAAATTTTTAATTTCACCTGCTGCGGAAGCGGCTCGTTGTGCCAAACTGCGAACTTCAGTTGCGACAACTGCAAAACCACGACCTTGTTCACCAGCTCTCGCCGCTTCAACGGCAGCATTCAACGCTAAGATATTGGTTTGAAATGCAATACCGTCGATGACGGAAATAATATCAACAATTTTACTCGACGATTCATTGATGCCATTCATCGTTTTTACAACTTGCCCCACCGCAATGACACCGCTTCGGGCGATATTTGATGAAATATGCGCCAATTCGTTGGCATGTGTTGCACTATCCGCATTTTGTTTGACTGTGTGCGTGAATTCTTCCATGTTTGCCGCCGTTTTTTCTAAATTGTTTGCCTGCTCTTCGGTACGTTGAGATAAATTATAATTTCCTGCTGCTATTTTTTGTGCGGCATCGGCAATCACTTCGCTGGAATCTTTGATCTCGCCAACCATCGTTTTAAGATAATCGACTGTACTATTCATACCTTGTAACACTTCGCCAAATGTTCCTGGATAATCTCTGGTGGTACTTTGCGTTAAATCGCCTTGCGACAAGGCATTAGAAATTCGCGTAATGTCATTTAAACTACCTTCTAGTGCATCAAGTGACAAATTCACGTTGTTTTTCAAAACGGCAAAATCGCCCCGTCCTTGAGCATGAACGCGGTGACGAACATCACCTTGTGCGACATCCGCCATTACTTCGCCAATGTTATCAATCATTGATTGCATAGTTTGCATAGCTTGGTCTGCATTACAAATTGCTTTGGCATATTCACCTTCAACTTTTAAATTTATTTTTTTATTAAAATCACCCGCGTTTAACGCTGCCATCAATTCGTTAATCCCCGCTGTGGTTTCTGATAAAACTTTTGTAAGTCCATTTAGTCGTTTCAGTGCATGAGCGAAAGAGCCATGCAAACCTGCTGGGTAACTAAGACGTGAAAAATCACCATACGTTACATACGCCATAGAGTAATACATATCAACTTGCGCGGTTTCAACTTGATCCATTAAATCATTTAACGCCCACGCAGTTTTTTGCAAATCTGTTTTTTTGCCGCCAATGTGCGTAATACGCGCACTGACTTCACCATCTCGCCACGTTGCACTTACGTCTAAAATTTTATTAAACAGTATTTTGTTTGCTTTTCGTGAGCTATGCCACGCAGCAAGCGAAACAATTGACCCTAACGTTAAACAAAATGGAACCAGCGGCTCACCGCTATCGTGAATCCAGCTATAAGCTAACGAAAATCCCCACGTTAATCCAACTGCCGTAAAAGCAACTGTTTCGTTTATTTTAAAGCGACTGAAGAACGTTAATAAGCTGCTCATAAGTTACGCCTTTATCCTTTAGTAATTGACCTAAAATTTCGCCTGAAGCCGCCATTGCGTCTTTAGCACCTGCTTTTTTTTCAGCATCCAACATGGATTTGTACACATCAGTAACAATTGGAACTGCTTTGGAATTTGGCATTCGCCGCACAGAGGTATAACCAATTTTGGTTTTATTTTTGTCAAAAATTGGCGCGACGTGTGTAAAAACCCAATAAAAACTACCGTCTTTTGCCATGTTTTTTACAAACGCAAAAATTTCTTTATCTTCGGCTAAATAATCCCAAAGCAATTTAAACACCACGCGCGGCATATCGGGATGACGCACTATATTGTGCTGACTACCAAGTAATTCATGCTCTTCGTAACCCGAAAATTCGATAAAAATCTCGTTACCGTAAATAATCCGACCTGTTAAATCTGTTTTCGACACAATAAAATCACTTTCTCGCATAAAGCGTTCTACATTCGTCGGCGTAATATCTTTGCGTTTCATAAATTAAACCAGTTTTTATATAAATTTTGATTTTTGTTGAGCGGTATAATGCTTGCATTATGACAGATTTTTTACTTTTGTATTTATCATGGCACTTTCTGAAATTACTCGATTACAATACCTAAATTCAATGGGCGTGACGGTCTGGAAACCGCGTTTTATGCCTACTTCGATTGAACAGCAAGCCGAACTCGTTTTGCCAAATCCAATCATTTCAACTGAAAAAATAGCGTCAGATTCGTGGGAAAAACTCCGCGAGGATGTGACTCACTGTCAGTTATGCAGTTTATGTACCACTCGCACACAAACGGTCTTTGGCGAAGGCAATTTAAAAGCCGACTGGCTGTTTATTGGCGAGGCACCTGGACAAAATGAAGATGAGCAAGGCAAACCTTTTATTGGTGAAGCGGGACAATTGTTAACAGAAATGTTATGCGCCATGCAAATGACGCGCGGTGAAGTCTTTATTACCAACATTTTAAAATGTCGTCCGCCACAAAATCGTGATCCGCACGTCGATGAAATCAAGCATTGCCGCGAGTATTTGCGGCGGCAAATTGCATTGATTAAACCTAAAATTATTATTGCGGTTGGACGAATTGCGGCACAGACGTTATTGGAAACGACCGAGAAAATTGGAAAATTACGCGGGCAAGTTCGTTTTGTTGACAATACACCGCTGATTGCCATTTATCATCCCTCGTATTTATTGCGATCGTTAACTGAAAAACGTAAAGCGTGGCAAGATTTACAATTTGCATTGCAAGCATTCGTTGTATTAAAAACTGATGCTATGTAGTCGTCATAATCGATATATCGTAGGGGTTCACTGCGTGAACCCGCACAAACGGAATGTGCCATTGATACGATTTTGTTATGCGGGCGTACGCAGTACACCCCTACAAAATTTTGGCGTCACATCAGTTAAAAGCTGAAGCGACGTGAACTATTTTCTGATTGTTGCTACGTCGGGACGAATGTTGGCGCAGGCTGCACAACACGAAGGCTTTGACGTTTTAGTAATTGACTGTTTTGCAGACGTTGATACTTTGCGTTATGCAAAGAAAACGGCTCGCGTCGATTCACTCTCGATTGAAAATTTAACGGTCGCGTTACTTGAATTTGAGAATTATGAAATTGCTGGCGTGGTTTATGGCAGCGGTTTTGAAACTCGTGTTGAAAGTTTGTATTTTTTACAAAGTCGTTTTGAAATGCGGGGAAATTCGGCTGCCGTTTTTGAACGTGTACAACATAAAAGCACGTTTTTTGGCGCGTTGGATGAGTTGAAAATTCCGTATCCTGAAACCTGTTTTAAATCGCCGTCATTTTCAGAAAATTCTCAAATTTGGTTACGCAAACCGCTAAATGGACAAGGTGGCATCGGTATCAATTCCCAGAAAACAGATATTTATTGGCAACGTTTTTGTGAAGGAAAATCAGGTTCGGTTTTGTTTTTAGTAAACAACGGCAACGTGATGATTATTGGTTTTAATACCCAATGGACGCACGGGGATTTTTTGTTTGCAGGAATTTCAAATCACAGTGATTTAAACGATTGTCAAAAAATATGCCTTCAATTGTGGATAGAAAAATTAGTTGAGCATTTTGATTTGAACGGTTTGAATTCGCTCGATTTTATTCAAACTGACACTGAAATTTTGGTTTTAGAAGTCAATCCGCGTCCATCGGCGAGTATGCAACTTTATGACGTGCCACTTTTTTCTGCACATATTGAACAATTCTCCCTTTCCGAAATTGCCTTCAACGCGCGTCGTTATTGTTTCTATCAAATAATTTACGCCCCACAAACGTTAATTATTCCTCAAAATTTTGTTTGGTCGAAAAACTGTCAAGATTTACCGCATCACGGCGTGATAATTCACAAAAATCAGCCTATTTGCAGTATGATTGCAAGCGGGATAGAGCCTGACGCAATATCAAAAAATATGAAAATTAACATTCAAAAATTAGAAGGAAATTTAAAAATGACTCAAGCAAGTGTGAATAAATTGACTCAACCGCTAGTTCAACAACTTATCGACAACGCGGCAAAACTGCGCGTTGGAATCGACATTTTAGAAAATGGTTGCACTATTATCGATGCAGGAATTAACCACACAGGTGGTTTGGAAGCGGGACGAATTATTGCTGAAATTTGCTTAGGTGGTATGGGAACTGTGTCTATTTCACACAGTTCGTACACCACGAATTGGCCCTTATCGGTAAATGTTCACACAGGAAATCCTGTTTTAGGTTGTTTGGGTAGCCAATACGCGGGTTGGAGTTTGTCTCACGAAAAATACTACGCGCTCGGTTCGGGGCCAGCGCGGGCAATGGCAACAAAACAAAAAGACGGTCAAACGGTTCCAGTTGAAGAGCTTTATCAAGAATTGGAGTACCACGATGAAGGCGATGCCGCGACGTTGGTTATTGAAAATGATGCCATTCCACCGCTAGCCATCGTTGAAAAAGTCGCTGCGGCGTGTGGAATTTCACCTGCAAAATTGACGATTATCGTCACACCAACCAGCAGTTTAGCGGGTGGCGTTCAAGTTGTGGCGCGAGTTTTAGAAGTCGCTATGCACAAGGCACACGCGCTGCATTTTCCATTAGAAAACATTATTGATGGTTCGGGTTCTGCACCAATTTGTCCACCACATCCAAATTTTGTGAAAGCAATGGGACGCACCAACGATGCAATTTTATTTGCGGGTCAAGTTCATTTGTTTGTAAAAGGTAGCGACGAAGCGGCTGAAAAATTAGCGAAAGAATTACCCAGCTCAACATCAAAAGATTATGGCAAGCCGTTTGCGGAAGTTTTTAAAGCCTGTGAATATGATTTTTTCAAAATTGACGCGATGTTGTTTAGTCCTGCAAGCGTGATTGTTACCGCTGTTGAATCGGGCAAATCATTCCGCGCAGGTCAATTAGATAATGCTCTTTTAGATTTGTCGTTTGGCGCATAGATTTTCCTCAGCGGCAAAAAAAAGCCCATTTTAAACGGGCTTTTTTATCACGTTTTTAGGAACTCCAGGTTCTAATATCGCCTGTGTCTAAATGAACAAAATTGGATGCTGGATAATAACCCACACCACCACGCCCCATAGACAATGCGGCATCTCGAATCGTCCGCACATCGTAACCCTGCAAACGAATGTCCACGGCACGTCCTTGCATGTGCAAACTGTGTTTTGCTACACCATCGCTGTGGCGACGCAGATTTGCATTCGTTTCAGGTGAACGGTAGCCAGAAATAATATTAAATGGACGACTTACGCCTAAACGTAATTTCAAATCATAAAGTTGATCAAGTAACGCAGGATCAATCGGATGAATATCACCCGTGTGATAATCTCGCAAAATATAATCAATCTCTTGTAACGCATCTTCAATATATAAACCACGTTCAAAATACGTTAAACGTAACCGATCGCCCGTGTGTAAATTTTGAAGCGAAATCATTTTTGAGGGAATTTTTCGTGAAAAATACTGTCTATCCTCGTAAGTATCTAATACCAATGCGTCGTCGTCATACATTCGACTGCGCGTCGGTTTATGCGAAGCGAGTTGTACCCGATTGTGTTTCGCATGATGACGATGATGTCTGCTGTGCGAATGGTTTGCCGCGAGTTGTTCATGAACATGATGATGTTCACTTTTTCTTGCTAGGCGATTCGAAATCGCGTGTTTGAATTTTTCGTGATGCTTATTGCCTGCTATTTTCGTCACGCGGGTATGTTTATGTACCGATTTTCGTGCCGCAAAATGTTTTGCTCTTGCACTCGCCAGACCTGTTCCAGTTAAAAATAACAACGAACCACAGGCGATTTTTGTTAAAAAGTTACGTCGTGAAGACAGGATTTTATTGTCGTCAATTGCTAGGTTTTCTATGATTGGACTTTGCATGATTGATTATTTTAGTTAAAGAAGCTGATAGTTTCATTGTCACGACATAGTCTTAAATATGCCTTAATTTCTGTGGTAATGATAACGTCAAAAACAGCGATTGCAAGCTGTGAAAAGTCCAAAATGACCTGCAATCGCTAGAATCAATCTAAGGTTTAAGCTCTAACTTGTTTTGTTCTTGGAAATTTCCCAAGTCATAAACGTTAATCTGATTATTTGACAATGTGTACAAACTGTTGTCGATTCGCAAAATTCTATCGACAAAATAATTGTAATAATCGTAGGTGCTGTAATCACCGTAATTGATAGTCACATTTTTTGTGATAGGAAGTTGTGATAATTTTGCTTTTTCAACAAACCCTTTTTCAGGCGTAACTTCGTAAATGTACGCGCCTTGCCATTTGCCATTTCCATACGCCCAAGGATTTGCGTTATCAAAAACACCATTTTGCAATTCGTACAAATTAACAGGGAAGCCAAACAAATGTTTTTCAGCGTCCCAATACAAGGCTTTGTGATTACTCAACAACGCGGAATCGGTACCCTTATCGCCAATTTTAACGCTATATAACTCTTGCGGATTTTTCATATCCGTTACGTCAAACAATGCCATTTTCAAACCCAACGGCACAGCACTACCGCTTTCAGTGACATAAGCATCTCGACCAAAACCAATCAAATGATTTTCATCGTAAGGATGCAAATAATCGCTATAACCAGGGATTTTTAATTCACCTGCAACAAACGGATTTTCTGGCACAGTTAAATCAATTGCAAACAGCGGATCAACCTGTTTAAACGTCACGATGTAGCAACGATTTCCCATAAAACGAGTGGAATAAATTCTTTCGCCTTTAGCTAAATTTTCGAGTTTGCCGACAGTTGCCATGTCTTTATTCAACACGAATAACGAACTGTGTGATTCGCTTGTGCCGCTGTACCAACTTTGCGTGGTTGTTGCAATACGGAAATAATCGCCGTTTTCATCCATTGAAAATTGATTTAACGCCGTCCCCGCGACTTCACCTGCGGCAGCAAATGTAATCGCACCTTTGTCGATACCGAATTTGTAAATTTGCGTGCTAGAAGTATCGGTTGGCGCAGAATCGACACTGCCCCCGAAATTATATTTCGATGCCGATAAGTACAAATTTTGCATCGATGAATAAACCAATTCACCCGCGCCCATATAGGCTTTCGTGGTGACGTTTTTTGTCGCATTGGTTAAATTTAAGCCAGCCACAATAACGTAATCAGGTTCAACAAAATCGGGGAAATAAGATAAATCCGTTACAGCCATTGTGCGAGTTGATGTTTTACCACTTTTCGTTTCGATAATGCTTGGCAACATATCTTCCGTTTTAATCGCCGCTGTTCCTGTGTTGCCGTACATATAGTAACGAGGATAAGAGCGAGTTACGAAATACAACGTATCACCAATGCGACGCGAATCTAAATAATCGCCATCAATTGCCACGTCATGAATTTGTTTTGGATTCGCATGATCACTCACGTCATAAACTAACGCGCGAGTTTGCGAATAACCGCCCCACCAACAACAGTAATAGTCATAAGCTATTTTTCCTGATGCCGCTGCGGGTTCTGCTAAGGATTGCCACGAAGAGCCAATGATCACCAATTTACCGTCTTGTATGTACACACCAGACGGCGTGAAATTACTGTCAGGAAATTCAACGCTCGCTGTTTGTGTCATTTCAACAACAGGAAAACCTTTCACAACGCGAATTTTGTTATTGTGAATTTGATAAATGTAACCGTCATCACCCACTTTTACGATGTCGCTTTCATCCACACCTTGAACTTGAATGTTGGTATCAGAATGACTAACTGAAGAATCCGTTGGTGCGGGCGAAGTCGTTGTTATGCCACTTGTTTTATCAACAGCTGAATCCGCCGCAATAGGAGCCATTGCTGTTTCGGGAGCCACATCATCAAAATCAAATATAAAGTCATCGTAATAATACGGATAGCGATAAAAACGGTTGGTTTTGTGCTTCATTAATAAATTCGCTAAAACCAACTTTGACGTAATTTTTTGTGGTTTAAGTTTACTCACTACTGTTTTTACAGTTGTTGTAGATTTCACTGGCGTTGCAGCAGGCGTTGTTGCTGCAAAAATGGGCTGTGCCGTCGCTGTGAATAATAAACTGCTTGTTAAAAGCAGTAAGCCTTTACGATTTAGCATAATACCACCTCTCATAAATTGAAAAAAACAGCTAATCCGAACGTTTGTCCGTTACCTTTAACTTTACTCTTTTTCGGCGCGTTAGCAAAGATTAAAAGAGTCGCTGCTACAATGAAATTTCTAATGTGAAAATGGGATTAAAAAATGATGAAAATTGGACAAGGTTATGACGTGCATCGTTTTAAAGATGGTGGCGAGGTGATTTTAGGCGGTGTAAAAATTCCTTATGAGCGTGGATTAGAAGCGCATTCGGACGGCGATGTTGTGTTACATGCCTTATGTGACGCGCTTTTAGGTGCTGTAGCAATGGGCGATATTGGTAAACATTTTCCCGATACTGACCCGAATTTCAAGGGAGCGGACAGTCGAGTTTTATTGCGTCATGTTTATGATTTGGTGAACAAAAAAGGCTATTTTTTAGGTAATGCCGATGTCACGATTATCGCGCAAGCTCCGAAAATGTCCCCCTACACGGCGGAGATGTGCGCCAATATCGCCGCAGATTTAAACGTGCCAGTTGATTGCGTCAATGTGAAAGCGACGACGACGGAACAATTAGGCTTTGAAGGACGAAAAGAAGGAATTGCTGTCCAAGCAATTGTTTTATTAACAAAAAAAACTTAATTCGATTTCGATGGCGGCAAATACATTGTCACGGTAAATGCCGCTGTCAGCAATAATCCGCCTAAACTCAATATGGCAACAATTGGATTTACCTGTTGTGCCGCCGCGAAACTGTAACTTCCTACCGCGAGTAACATCGCTACATTTTGAAAAAAACCTTGTAACGCAATTGCCCGACCACTGCCGATGGTTTGCTGCCCTAATTCTTGCAACGCTGCATTGATCGGCACAATAAACATGCCGCCCATCGTCCCAATCAACAACAAAATTCCTTGAGCCGTCCACACTGTTTCTGTAAAACTCAACGCCATAATCAATAACGCCATACCATAAGCGGCAAATCGCAAGCGACGTAGATGCTCTAGGGGAATTAAACGTGGCACAATCGCTGAACCAATAATAATGCCGACCGCTAAAAATAACGTGAGTTGAGCAATTTCTGTCGCGCTGTGTAACGCTAAAACCAACGGCGACCAAGCGACTAAAATAACGCGCAATGTCGCAGCACTTGCCCAAAATAACGCGCCACCTAAAATCACAAAGCGAGCGCGTGGCGTGATAAAAAATTGGCGGATTTGTACGAAAAAATCCCGCAATGACGAGTGTTTTTCACCTTCAGAAAGAGGACATGGCGGGGGGATTTGTTTCAAACCTAGCAAGCTGGCGAAAATCGATGACAGCAAAAATAAACCAATCGTACCAATTAACGCGCCTTGAATCGACGCATCGGCGACTTTTGCTCCGACTACCATGCCTAGCAAAATTGCTAAAATTGTCGAACCTTCAATCCAGCCGTTTGCTTTCACCAAGCCATCGTGTTTCACCAGTTCAGGCAAAATGCCGTATTTCGCGGGGCTATAAATTGCCGCGCCACTCCCAACAATCCCGTAAGCAATTAACGGTTCAACATTCAATAACAATAAACCCGCGCCGCACGCTTTCAATAAATTTGCCGCGATTAAAACTCGTGCCTTGGGAAAAGTATCCGCTAGCGTTCCCACCCACGGCGCGAGTAAAACGAAAGCAACTAAAAATGAACTTTGCAACGCGGGAACGTACCAACTGGCAGGATTTTCAGCGTGAATAACCAGTGCAATAACGGTGAATAAAATGGCGTTGTCAGCAAAAGCGGAAAGGAATTGCGCGATTAAAAGAGCGACAAATTTGTTCAACGTAAAAAATCCGTGACAGCTTTTAAAAACGCTTCGGGTTGTTGAACGTGAATCCAATGTTCGGCGTTGGGAATTACCTGAAATTGTGCAAAAGGAAATAACATTTCAGTGCTATTCGGTTTGATATAACGTGAATTTTCACCAGAAATAAACAACGTTTGACCGATAAATTGCGGCACATTTTCAGTATTTGGAAATAGAAGAATGTTGGCGGCGTTCCGTTGAAAAATATCCAAATCAATCCGCCATTCATAACCCCCACTTTTTAGTATCAAATTTTGTAATAAAAATTGTCGATAACTCAATTCTGGAATCACGTCAGCAAGCAATAATTCGGCTTGCTTGCGATTCGTTAATTCAGTAAGCGGCAAATTTTTTAGAGTGTTAATTAACACGTCAAAACTGTGTTTATAGTTGATGGGCGCAATATCGACGACGATGAGATTTTGAACTAAATCAGGATGATTCAGCGCGACCCACATTGCTGTTTTGCCGCCCATACTGTGACCCATTAGCGAGACATTTTGCAATTCATTTTGAATGATGAAATGCACGACATCTACTGCCATCGTTTCATAATTCATGATTTCAGTATGCGGCGACGCGCCATGATTTCGGGCATCTAAAACATAAACGCAAAAATCCACCGCCAACTTTTCTGCACAAGCTCGCCAATTTCGTAACGATGCGAAAAAACCGTGCAAAATAATTAACGGTGGATTTTCGGTGTTTCCAAAAACGTCAAAAGCTAACTCAACGGTTTGCATTGCTAAGATTCATCAGCCTCATTCGCCAAAGCAATCAAACGCTTTTTCAAAGGTTGTAACTCTTCCAACGTTGTTGTATGAATCGTCGCGTGGGCAATTTTTCGACCTTTGCGTGGAGCTTTGCCATACAAATGCAAATGTGCATTCGGAATTTTTAAGACTTCTTCGTTTTCAGGTTTGCCACCAATAAAATTCACCATTGCGACATGACCAACTGCTGCTGTCGAACCTAAAGGCAAATTTAAAATAGCACGCAAATGGTTTTCAAATTGGCTAGTTTCCGCCCCTTCAATCGTCCAATGTCCCGAGTTATGCACACGCGGTGCAAATTCATTCGCTATCAATTCGCCATTGACTTCAAATAATTCCAGTGCCAATACACCAACATAATTTAACGCTGTCATTAAACGGGTTGCGTAATCTTCTGCTTTAGCTTGCATCGGGTCACAACACGAGCTTTCAGACACGCGCAAAATTCCGCCTTTATGTACGTTTTCAGACAATGGATAAAACGCCAATTCTCCCGAAACGCTACGCACTGCAATAACTGAAACTTCGCGCGTGAATTTTACAAAACCTTCGACAATTGCCGCCAAACCTTCCAATTTTGCCCACGCAGATTTTAAATCTGTGACGGATTTTAAAATCGATTGCCCTTTACCATCATAACCTTGAGTACGGGTTTTCAAAATGGCGGGATAACCGATTGTTTGCATTGCGTTTTGCAAATCATCCCAGCTATCCACGGTTGCATAAGGTGTTGTTGGAATGCCTAAATCGTTTAAAAAGTCTTTTTCAACCAAGCGATCTTGCGCGATGGCTAGTGCTTTGGGCGATGGGTAAACTTGGGTATTTTTCGCTAAAAACCCTGCAACTTTCGCAGGAACATTTTCGAATTCGTACGTCACAACATCCGCACGTTTTGCAAGTTCTGCTAACAACGTTTCATTATGATAATCTCCGTGCAAATGTGCGCCTAATGTTGTCGCACACGCGCCAATTGATGGGTCTAAAAAAATAAACCGAATGCCCAGCGGATAACCCGCTAATGCCATCATGCGAGCCAATTGCCCGCCGCCTAAAATACCTACTTTCATTCTAATTCTCCACGCGGATCCGAATTTTCCAAAACAGTATCCGTTTGTTGCTGTCTAAATTGTTCTAACGCTGGGCGATATTGCATGTGTTTGTTACTGATAATTGCCGCCGCTAATAATGCTGCATTGACCGCTCCCGCTTTACCAATTGCCAATGTTCCAACAGGAATTCCCGCTGGCATTTGCACGATTGATAACAATGAATCCATACCATTTAACGCTTTCGATTGCACAGGAACACCTAAAACTGGAATGGCGGTTTTTGCTGCGGTCATACCAGGTAAATGTGCTGCGCCGCCTGCGCCTGCAATAATGACTTCCAGACCTTTGCTTTCCGCACTTTCGGCGTAAGCGAATAATTTATCAGGCGTGCGATGCGCCGAAACGACTTCAACGTCATGCGGAATGCCTAATTTTTCTAATGTTTGAGCGGCAAATTGCATCGTCTCCCAATCGGACGTTGAACCCATGATGATACCGATAAGTGCAGTCATAATTTATTGTTTTTCTAAAGTAAAAAAATAATCAGGAATATCTTGATAAGTTACGGCGGGTTCTTTTTCAAGCGGATTACCTGTTTGTGAATCGTAACCAAATTGTTGGCGCAATGTGTCTTTTTGCACGCCTTGCCACTTTCAACGTAAGTTTTTTAGCCATTTCCAATTCCTAACACATCAAGCATAACATCAACATTCGAGTCGGAATCATTCAACGCTGGAATATAACGATACGATTGACCGCCTGCTTGTTCAAAAACGTGTTTATTTTCCATTGCAATTTCTTCAAGTGTTTCCAAACAATCGACCGCAAAACCTGGGCAAACTAAATCCACGTTTTTCACGCCTTCTTTTGGCAGTGCCTGCAACGTATCTACGCAATATGGTTTTAGCCACTCGGCTTTACCAAAACGTGATTGAAAAACAAGCCGCCATTCATTTGCTTGCAAGCCTAATTTGTCCGCCAACAATTGTGCGGTTTTTTGGCATTGATAAAAATATGGATCGCCTTTTTTCGTTAACATTTCGGGCAAGCCGTGAAACGACATAATCAGCAATTCGTTTTTTGGTTTTTCGCGCCAAGCGGTTTCAATCGATTCAGCAACTTTCGCAATATAAACCGCGTTCTGATGATAGTCGCTCACAAATCGAAAACTCGGAAAATGCCAACGTGCGTTAAATTCTTTTACAACGCTGTCATAAACCGATGCCGTTGTGGTCGATGAAAACTGCGGATAAAGTGGCAACACGATAACGTCGGTCACGCCTTGTTCTTGAAATTTGCGTAATTGATTTGGAATCGATGGCTCACCGTAACTCATCGCGCAATCGACAACGATATTTTGTGCGGCGAGTTTTGCCGCTAATTTTTCAGTCAATTGGTGCGTTAAAAATGTAAGTGGCGAACCTTTTTCGTTATCCCAAATTCGTAAATAGGCTTGCAACGATTTTTTAGGACGAAATGGCAAAATAAAACCGTGCAAAATAAACAACCATAAAGGACGCGGCAAATTTACCACACGTTTATCACCTAAAAAATCTTTCAAAAATTTTCGTACTGCTGGCACAGTTGGCGCGGCGGGTGAACCTAAATTAGCGAGCAAAACACCGATTTTTTTATCTACCATTTCGTAAAATCCTAGCGATTGATTAAGTTTAAAAATTCTGAAATTGTTTTAAATTTTATTTTTGGGATGGTGCAGCAGTGGACGCATAGCATTACCAATCCCCACCAACATAGCTAAATTATTCACAACGATAGCGGCGAGTATTCCTGTATGCAATAAAAAAACCCCGCTTACAACAGCAACACCTGGAATAATTGCCATGACCAAACTCGTATTCAAATTCGATTTCAATTCGTTTCCTAGTTCAAAAAGAAATTCTAAATTTTTTAAATCCTCGTTTATCAATAAAATTTGGGCGGTATCTTTAGCAATAGCTGCACCGCCACCAAGTGAAATGGAAACATCTGCTTTTTTTAAGGCAATAGAATCATTGATACCGTCGCCCACAAAACACACTACTTTTCCTTCGGTTTGTAATTTTTCGATTAAATTAGCTTTATCTTCAGGTAACACTTCCGAAAAATAATGCTCTACGCCAATTTCAGCGGCTAATTGTCGCGTCGGTTGTTCGCTGTCTCCTGAAATAATATAAGTTGTCAAATTGCGAGCGCGTAAATTTGCGATAAGCGTTTTTATTTCTGGGCGTAACGTAGCTTGCAATTCAACGATGCCAACTAATTGATTATTAAAGCTCACTGAAATTAACGAATATCCTTGTTCTGTTGCATCATTTGAAATGTTTTGAACTTCTTGCGGTAAAACAATACCTGTCATGTGCATAAAACGTAAACTGCCAACACAAATAACGTCTGAACTAATCTGTACGGTAATTCCGTAACCAAGTTCGTAATGCGCGTTATCTATCTCGGTCACGATTAAATTGCGCTGTTTAGCCGCTTCCAAAATGGCTTTGGCAATAGGGTGTGTTTGTTTATATTCGGCTGTCGCAGCATAACGTAAAACATCGTCTTCGCTGTAATGATTGAATGTATAAATTTTTCCGATGCTAGGCTGTTCTTCTGTTAGCGTTCCTGTTTTATCAAAAACAATAGTGTTAATTTGACTGACTTTTTCTAATGCTCTGCCGTCTTTAATTAAGATACTGTTATCTGAAGCAATGCGTAAAAAGTTAAGTATTGTAATAGGGGCAAAAATTCTAATATCTGAGCCAATAAAACTTGCGAGTACCGATGTTGCGCCATTTTTACCAACTAAAGTTAAAGCCAAACAACTTAAAATAATCGTTGGTAATGCGGCTTTATCCGCTACTTCCTCGCCGCGTGTTTGAATGCCCAATTTAAAATCAGCGGTATTATTGAGTAAATTTGCAATTTGGGCAGCAACCGTTTCTTGCCCCGATAACGTAACTTGAATCTTGAGTTTTCCCGACAAAACTAACGATGAAGCAAAAACATTATCGTCCTTATTTTTTTCTATAGGTTGTGATTCCCCTGTTAAAATGTGTTGATCCACTAGCGCTAAACCGTCAATGATAATGCCATCAACAGCAATTTTTTCACCCGCGCTGACGATGATAACATCGCCACTTTTTAAGTATTTTGTTTCCAATAAAATTTCGCTTTCATGTTGCAACACCCACACAGAATCAGGTAAATCTGAAAAAATACTCACCAATTGTTTTTTAGAGTGATCTTTTGTTTTGTAGATCAATTGTTGTGCTAAACAATATACCCAACAACTAAAACTACTCAGAACATAAAACTTAGAAAAAAACATCGCAGGAATAACGATAGAATCGATAAGGTGAACATCTACTTTTCCTTTTCGTAACGAATTTATTGTTCTTCCAAAGTTAGGAAACACAACAAATGCAAGCCCTAAACCCGCGAGAGGACTCAGCGACTGAAAAAATAAAGCACTGGTAGCAGAAAAACACACTGTCCCCGATATAATTTTGAAATTACGATCTAATATCTCTTTTTCAGACTCAATCGTCACAAAATTGGTAGTTAGATTACTATTTTGAGTTTCTTCAATTTGTGTGGATTCAGAAATACTTTGTTTAAATGATGGAAAAAGTTTACCTCTATTCTTAAAGATAAAGCCGCCAGCTAGAATGAGTAGTAAGGGTGCCGCCATAGGTTGTATTCCATTCCGAAACAAATTAAAAATGGGCAGATTTAGGATAGCTTCTGCGGCACTATCAAACTAAATCAGCTCTTTCCGTTTAACTAACCTTCTTTTTGTCCCAAATCTGTCATTAGTAACGAACCGTTAATAACAGGATTAGTTGCGGCGAAATAGACTGTTTTAGCGACTTCTTCAGGTTGAACTAAGCGCGTTTGGAAAGATTTCCATTTTTCATCTTGATCGGGGATAGTTTGATAAAGTTTTGCTCCTGGTGTGTCGGTAAAACCTGGACAAATACAAGCCGTATGAACACCCGTCCCCCATAAATCTTGACAAGTCATTTTCATCAAACCAACCATTGCGTGTTTCGCCGTTACATAACTCAATGCACCAGCTGTTGCCCGCGTAGATAAAGTGGAGCCGATGTAAATGATAGATGATCCTTCTTTCATTTTAGGAATAATGAGTTTATTTAAAATGACAGGTGAAACAATGTTAATTTCTAACATTTCTCTCAATACTGAAGGTTCGACATCCGTAATCGTATCAATGATTCCTAACTGGCAGGCATTATGAACTAACGTTATTTTGCTTGCGTCCGCTAATAAGGAAAGTAAGTCGAGTAATTTTTTTTCAAAGCCTGACTCTGCTAAATCGACCTTAAAATTAGTAACGCCTGATAATGGACAAGGTGTGCGAGACAAATTGATAACGTTGAATTGTTGCTCTAAGAAATGTTCGGCAATACTCAAGCCAATACCATAGCTACCGCCAGTAACGATTAAATAATTACTCATGATTTACTCCAAAAACTTGACGCTGATTGTCCAGGTGAAGTCGATATTTTTATTTCAATACTTTCAACAGCATGTTCAGGTAAAACATATTCGTCTAATAAACTGTTTAAGAACCAGTAAGACAACTCTTCTGAGGTGATATTATGCAAAGGCATCAATTTAACATCACGATGCAGAAAACAAAGTTTTTCACCATTAAAATGTGCGTAAACATACTGTTTGTCTTGTTCAATAGCTAGATAAGGACTCAAAGTAGGTAATAAAATCGTTTCATCCAGCGAGTCACAAAGTTGCTTAATCACTTTTTTATAAACCTGATAGTCAAAAGTCATGCCTAATTTTTCGTTTATTTGTGACTCGATAATTGCATGAACAGAAAAATTATGACCATGTAAATTTTCGCGTTGTGTTTGGGAAAATATCGTGAAATGTCCAGATGAAAAGTTCATTGGATTTTTAAATAATTCAATTTTAGTTAATCTAACGTTCATTATTTACTCGACTCCATTTAATAATTTGGGCAATTTTTTAGTGACATCATCATTTTTATGAATGTTATTAAAAAATCCTAGCGGTTAATTAACGTTAAAAATTCAGAGCGCGTGCTGATGTCTTTGCGAAAAATTCCTTTCATCGCTGAAGTTGTCATCACCGAATTTTGTTTTTCCACGCCGCGCATCATCATACACAAATGTTTCGCTTCAATGACAACCGCCACGCCGCGTGCGCCAGTGGCTTGTTCAATTGCATCAGCAATTTGACTGGTAAGTTTTTCTTGAATTTGCAAACGACGCGCAAACATATCCACGACGCGAGCAATTTTCGACAATCCCAACACTTTACCGTTTGGTAAATAACCAACGTGGCATTTTCCGATAAATGGCAATAAATGGTGTTCGCACAATGAATAAAGTTCGATGTCTTTCACAATCACCATATCTTCACTATCAGCTGTGAAAATCGCGCCATTCAAAACTTCTTCTAAGGTTTTTTCGTAACCATTATTTAAAAATTTAAACGCTTTTGCCGCACGTTTTGGAGTGTCTATTAAGCCTTCACGCGTTAAATCTTCGCCTACGGCTTCAATAATTTTTGCGAAATGGATTTACATCATGGGTAATTCTCAATTGAAATAAGTAAAAAATGGGCGCAAGTGTAACATTCTCTTCAACTATTTTGTTCTACTACTGTTGCTTTTGTTTTAGTGGCTTCGGCAAATTTTCGATTTCTACGTTTTTTTAGTTTAAACAACAATTTTGATTTTACTACCACTACGCGAACCGACGACAGCAATCCGTCGTTTCATTTGATCTTTCAATTCCGAAACATGGGAGATAATGCCAATAGTACGACCTGTACTTTGCAAATCAATCAGCGTTTGAATGGCGAGTTGCAACGATTCTTGATCCAAACTACCGAATCCTTCATCAATAAACAATGTATCGAGTTGAATACCGCCCGAACGCTGTTGCACCACGTCCGAAAGTGCCAATGCTAATGCTAATGATGCCATAAACGATTCTCCGCCTGATAGCGTAGCAACAGGGCGCACTTTTCCTGTGTTTGCATCGTGAACAGCCAAATCCAATCCTGCAGTCGTATTCTTTTTCTGATTTTCTTCGTTTTGTCGAATAAGTTGATATTGTCCTTTGCTCATAATTTGTAAGCGTTTGCTGGCAATATCCAAAACCGTATCCAATAAACTGCCCAACACAAACCGTTCAAGACTGACTTTTTTATTTCCATTTCCAGAAGCGGCTTTTGACAGTTCACCAATAATTTCATACTGGCTTTTGATTTCGCCTTGCTGTGACTCCAATTCCGTAATTTTTTTCTGTGTTGTTTTTAAATTCACCAGTTTTTGATTTGCGGCAGTACAAAGCGTTTCGATTTCCCGATAAACATTGTCAGCAGTAACCTGATTTGTTTTTAGGTTTTCTAAATCGGGCAATGTTTTATCAGCCAATTGTT
>CAZLGN010000016.1:0-357 GCA_964558865.1 uncultured Methylomagnum sp. | reverse complement strand
TTGTTCGTTTAAAACGCGCAATTCAATTTTTAACTCGCTGTATTTTGTTTCGTAATTTTCGATAGCACTTTTTAATTCTTCCGAAGCCGCTTTGTCTAATAACGCAGATTGAAAAGCATCTGTTGATTCAAACGCATTTGACATTAACTCTTGCTGCCAATTTTCAGTTTGTTCGTCGAGGCGCGTTTTGAGTTCAAGCAATAAATTTTCCGCATTTGTTACGCTTGTTTGTGCTGAGGACAAATTTGTTACGGCTTTTTCTTGTGCTTTTTGGGCGGAAGAATAAGTCGTTTCGAGCGTTTTAATTTTTTGTTGAATCGCTTCAAACTCTTTTTCTAACACTGCCGAATTACGATA
>CAZLGN010000015.1:0-20345 GCA_964558865.1 uncultured Methylomagnum sp. | reverse complement strand
CTAAATCAATCAATTTCACCACGTCGATGAGTTTGTTTAATTGTTTGATAATTTGTTCAACAACATCTTCGCTTCCGCGTGTGACGAGCGTCATGCGTGACAAACTAGGATCTTCCGTTACAGCAACCGTCAACGATTCAATGTTGTAACCACGCGCTGAAAATAATCCCGCAACTCGTGATAATGCGCCCGCTTCATTTTCAATCAAAATAGCAATAATGTGTCGCATTATGACAACTCCCTGTCCGTTGTAGTTCCAATTGCAACACGCAATTTCATATCGTTATGGGCTTTGCCCGCTTCAATCATCGGATACACGTTTTCTGTTCTGTCAGTCAAAATATCTAAAAATACAGTTCTGTCTTTAAGTGCGAAGGCTTGTTCTAACGCGCCACGCACATCTTCTGGTTTTTCAACGCGAATTCCAACGTGACCATAAGCCTCTGCCAATTTCACAAAATCAGGAATTGTGTCCATATAAGAATGGGAATAACGACTTTGATACGAAAATTCTTGCCACTGGCGAACCATGCCTAAATAACTGTTATTTAAGTTAATAATTTTAACTGGCGTATTGTATTGCAACGCGGTCGATAATTCTTGAATACACATTTGAATGCTGGCATCACCTGTGACACAAGCCACATCAGCGTTCGGATGTGCCAATTTCACGCCAATCGCCGCAGGCAAACCAAAGCCCATTGTGCCTAGACCACCTGAGTTAATCCAACGACGTGGTTTATCAAATAGATAATACTGCGCCGCCCACATTTGATGTTGTCCTACGTCAGAAGTCACAAATGCGTCGCCTTTTGTGACTTCATAAAGTTGTTCAATCACAAATTGTGGCTTAATCGTGCGCGTGTTGCGGTCGAATTCCATACATTCAACGCTACGCCATTGATTAACTTGTTTCCACCATGTTTCAGACGCTGATTTATTGATTTTGTATTTCGCTTCTTTCAAACCGTCGAGCAATTGGTTAATCACCAATTTCACTTCACCGACAATCGGCACGTCAACTTTCACGGTTTTAGAAATCGACGCGGGGTCAATATCAACATGAATAATTTTGGCGTAAGGGCAGAATAAATCTAATTTTCCTGTGACGCGGTCATCAAAACGTGCGCCGATTGCTAAAATTAAATCACTTTCGTGCATCGTCATATTGGCTTCGTAAGTGCCGTGCATTCCGAGCATTCCAATAAATTGTTTGTCGGTCGAAGGAAATGCGCCTAAACCCATTAAGGTTTGCGTAACAGGATAGCCAAGTGTGTGCGCTAATTCGATTAACTCTGAACTGCCTTCGCCTAAAACAACACCACCACCTGCATAAATCACAGGACGTTGCGCGGTTAAAAGTAATTCGACCGCTTTTTTGATTTGCCCTTTATTACCTAACGTTGCAGGATGATACGAGCGCATTTCAACTTTTTTCGGATAGTTGTAAGGCACTTTTACTTCAGGTGCAGTAATATCTTTTGGAATATCAATCACGACAGGACCTGGTCTGCCAGATGTTGCGACGTAAAAGGCTTTTTTAATGGTTTCAGCAATTTTAGAAACATCTTTGACTAAAAAGTTATGTTTTACACATGGTCGCGTGATGCCAACCATATCGACTTCTTGAAATGCGTCGCTACCAATTACCGCCGACGGCACTTGCCCCGAAATGACTACCATCGGAATTGAATCCATATAAGCGGTGGCAATTCCCGTAACGGCATTCGTCGCGCCAGGCCCAGAAGTCACTAAAACCACACCTGGTTTTCCTGTTGCACGCGCATAACCATCGGCGGCATGCGTCGCACCTTGTTCGTGTCGAACCAAAATGTGTTTCACATCATCCTGCTGAAACAGCGCGTCATACAAATGTAAAACTGCGCCGCCTGGATAACCAAAAATATACTCAACACCTTCGTCTTTAAGACTTTGAATTACAATCTGTGCGCCGTTTAGCTCCACATTACCTTCCTTAAATAAACTGAAATACTACGTTTGTTGGGCGCAATTATAGTAAATTCATGCTAAAAATACTTCTCTTTTTCGTCATTTTGCCTATGTTGACGCGCAACACTTGAAATAGTAATACGAAATCGCTACAAGCCACGAATGCTAACATTCAAATTTTAAAATTTCGTGGAACATTAGCTTCTTTTGTTTAAACTCACCCACAACTTATCAAAATGAAACTCGCTGACCCAAAGGTTAATCATTTTGGCGTACTGCGGATAATCTGACATATTTTCAGTAATACTATAAATAGCTTCCATATCGAGTTGTTCAGCCGCAGATTTCAATTCGAGATACAACGCATCAGGTAATAAATCAAAATTTAACGACTCATCTTTGGTTTCAAATTGTGAGACATCTTGACACTCTTCTTCATAACAATAATCAATTTCTAACAACTGTTGCATCACTCTGAATAAACGTTGATCTTCTAGCGGTTTGGTGACGATTTCATCACAACCTGCGGCTAAAATGGCTTCACGTTCTTCCTTAAAAACGCTTGCGGTCAAAGCCGCTATTTTGACTTTATCACCTCCTTCCAAAGTACGAATCTTCTGCGTTGTTTGATAACCATCGAGAATAGGCATTCGCATATCCATCCAAATAAACTGCGGCACCCACGTTTTGAATAATTCAATACAGTCTTCACCGTTACCCACAGATTTAACCTGAAAACCGATATTTTCCAGTAAAAAAGTGAGCAATTGCCGACTGTCCGCATCATCTTCGGCTACTAGTACACGAATAGGTTTTTGATTAGCGGTAAGACCAATTACGCGCTTCATCACGGTATTTTCAAATTGTGTCGTAGTTCTTGGTAACGAAATGCTAAAACTAAATGTACTACCTTGCTCTAATTCACTTTGAACTTTTATGATTCCACCCATTAAGCGCACAAATTCGCTGCTAATCGCTAGCCCTAAACCACTTCCTTCACATTTCGCGATTCCATTACTGGTTTGATAAAAAGCCTGAAATAAATACGCTTGATCCTCTTTACTAATTCCCGAACCTGTATCACTCACAATAAATGTACTCAAATCATTATTCGAGATGAGTTTCAAAACAACTTCACCTTTTTCGGTAAATTTAACCGCATTTCCAAGCAAATTGATTAGTATTTGTCGTAAGCGCGGCGCATCGCCGTAGACATAACAAGGTATTGGCGCATTTGATTCAACTCGAAATTCTAAATTCTTTGCCTCCGCTCGCACACGAATAATGTTTTCAACCGTGTTTAATGCTTCGATTAAATCAAATGGTTCGTTATGCAATTCAATTCGTCCCGCTTCAATACGCGAGATTTCCAATATGTCGTTAATTAACGTTAGTAAATGCTGTCCCGAGCGATTAACGATATGAATTTGCGCTCTATCTTCTTCATTTAAATGAGCTTTTCGTTCTAACAACTGAGAAAAACCCAAAATAGCATTTAAGGGCGTGCGTAATTCGTGACTCATATTCGCCAAAAACACGCTTTTTGCATGATTTGCCGCGTCCGCTGCATCTTTTAATTCAACTAATTCTCGCTCGTGAGTTTCTAATAAAACAATGGTTTGCTCTAATTCGCATTGACGATAAAACAGCCGTTGATAAAGTTTGACGCGATTTAGCATTAAATTATCATCAATCGGTTTGGTTAAATAATCGACCGCGCCAATGCTGTAACCACGATGAACAAATTCTTCAGATTTAAAAACGGCGGTGACAAAAACGATGGGAATATGCCGCGTGCGTTCAGTCATTTGTAAATGCCGCGCAGTTTCAAAACCATCCATAATCGGCATTTGAACATCCAATAAAATCAAATGAATCGGCTGTTCAATCGTTTTAATCAATGCCTCTTCACCAGAATCTGCCTCGAAAATTTCACAATTTTGCAACTGCGTTAATAACATTCGTAAGGTAAAACGATTATTTGCATTGTCATCAACAACTAAAATGGTAAATTTTTTAGACATGATTTTAGGGTCTACTTTGTAATTTATAAATGTGACTGCCTACACAATAAGGCACAAATCCCGCTGCTTTTGCCGCATTTTGCAAACCATCTTGCGTCCCTAAAACTAAAAAACCGTCAGAATGCAGTGAATTGGCAAAACACTGTAAGGCTTTTTGTTGCGCTTGCGAGTCAAAATAAATTAGCACATTGCGACAGACAATTAACTCAAACTCATTAAACACACCATCTTGAACCAACGAATGACAATGAAACAAAATTCGTTTATTTAAGGCTTCTTTTACTTTGAAAAAACTGCCGAACGATTGCACATACTCATCAAATTTCGCCACGCCGCCGCTGCTTGCATAATTGCCCCGACTTTTTTTGAGTTCATCTATCGGGAACGATTGCATTTTTGCCAGTTCCAACAAATAGGGATTGATGTCTGTGGCAAAAATACGGCTTTTTTCTAGCAAGCCTAATTCGTTTAATAAAATCGCTAATGAATAAGGTTCTTCGCCTGTCGCGCAACCTGCCGACCAAACTTTAATCAATGGGAAACTGGCTAAATACGGAAAAATATCGGTTCGCAATAATTCAAATTGTTCAGGATGACGGAAAAACTCACTCACGCTGACAGAAATTTCTGCAATAAAACGGTGAAATAATTTCGGATTGCTTAAAATCAGCCTCTGAAAATCACAAAAACTATTCACACCAAAACTCAGCATCATATTTTTAATGCGCCGTTCTAAACTGTCGGTTTGATAATTTAAAAAATCGTAGCCGTAATCCGCTTTAATCGCTTTTAAAAATAATTGTTGTAAAACGCCTGCTGGTGCAACATTTATACCGCTGATTGCCGCTGCAACTACGCTGGCAATCGATTCGCAACTCAATACATGATCAAAATAACCCGCACGAAAAGCATTGTCGGGTAAAACTCGCGCATCTTTACATTCAGCACTGTTTTCTAAAATGACGAATGAACCTGCTGCTTTTAGCGTTTCACAACCTTTCACGCCATCTTGCCCAAAACCACACAACAAAACCGCGATGGCTTTATTTCCATATTCCCCCGCGACGGATTCAAATAACACGTCAATTGAAGGGCGGGCATATTGAATTTTTTTATCGCGAGTCAAATACACTAAACCATGTGCAACGCGCAAATGATGTGCTGGTGGCGCGACATAAATGGTTCCTGCTTCAATGGGCATCATATTTTGCGGCATTATCACGCGATAATTTGTCACCACTTGAAGCAATTTATCTAGCAAATTCGTTTGATCTTCTCGAACGTGTTGAGCGACAAAAATCGCCACATCCGCTTCAGGCAATGAATGAATAATGTGTAAAATTTTATCTAAACTATTTGCCGAGCCACCTAAAACTAAGGCTTTACATTCTGGTAGCGGCGAACTCAGGGAATTATTTGTACTTGCCATCACGCGACAGGGCAATCCTAAACGCGATAAAGCGTGCGCTAACAATTCCCGATAAACCAAAATTTTAATGTCTACGCCTGAATTCAATAACGTGGCAATCGCCTCAATAATTTTGCTCGGCAACAAATCCGCGTCGTAAAAATATAATTCCAAAACAGCGACATTTTGCTGCGTTGCTTCCTGTTTTAAAATCGCTAACAATTTTTCGCGCTCATCAGGCTGTTCGAGTTGCCCCAATATCGCGACTTTTCGCTGTTTGTCTGATTGTTGAATTTGAATGTTCATGCGTTATTCGTGTTTTCCTGCGCACCAAACTTTTGCTATGTTAATTAACGCCTCGAACTCAACAGGTTTTGATAAAAAGTCATCTGCCCCTGCGGCTAACGCTTTTTCACGGTCGGTATTGAGAGCTTTAGCCGTCAAGGCAACAACGGGAATGTTAACTAATGTTGGATTATTACGGATTTCTTTTAAGGTCTGATAACCATCCATTTCAGGCATCATAATATCGAGAAAAATCATATCGACGCGGTCTTTTTTCAGAAATTCTAATGCTTTACGACCGTTTAAAACGCCATCCACTTTCGCCCCTTCTTTTTCTAACGCCGAAGTAATTACAAATAAATTCCGCGCATCGTCATCCACAATCAAAATATGCCGACCTGTTAATTGTTCGCCGCTCACATGATGTTGCAAATTTAGCGAGACGGAATTCTTTGTTGTTGATGAGGATTTAGCTAAAAACCGCTCGATATTTTTCAATAGTCGTTGTTCAGATTGAGCCGTCTTAATAATGATGCTGTCTGAATACTGACGCATTTGCGCTTCTTGTTCATCGCTTAACGTTTGCTGTCCGAAAAACACAAAATTCATTGCATTGTTAATGCCATGCAATTTTTTTGTCACCGCTAAGGCTTGTTCCCCCGCCTGATTTCCTAAATCAATAATGGCTAAATGACAGGGATTTTGGGCTAACAAGGTTTCAAAATTATCAGCCGCGTTTGCCGTTATGATTGTTGCCGTTTGCTCGCCAATCAATTCACGAATGTGTTGCGCGGTGACTTCGCCATTTTCAACTACCAAAATAGTTTGCAATAACGATTTGTGAATAAACGCGAGAAGCTCGGCTTCCGCGTCACCAATTTGCTGAATATCGACAGGTTTTTGTAAATACCCCATGATTTCTTCGCTCATTAACGCCGCATTTTTTTCGCGTCCCGACACGATATAAACGGGAATTTCGGACAATTCGTGTCGTGTTTTCAATTCGTGCAACACTTCACTGCCGTCCATATCAGGTAATCCTAAATCTAATAAAATGCCTTGTGGTTTGTAAAGTCGCGCAAGTTTCAAACCATCTTCGCCCGTTTGAGCCAAGAGCGTTTTGTAGCCTAATTTACGATTGATTTCTAACAACGCTTGACCAAATATCACATCATCATCAATTAACAAAATGACAGAATCGGTTGCACTTAATTGGCTGCGGTCATCTTCAACAAGGCTGGAATTTAGCGGTGTTTCTATATTAACACTCGGCGCAGATTTTTTGACGGAATGTGGTGGCGTTTTGGTTGGCAACGTAATTTCACTGACTTTTTCAGGTAACAACAAAGCAAATTCACTACCTTCGCCGACTTTGCTATTGAGTTCAATCGTGCCGCCCAATAATTTGGCAAACCGTAAGCTGATGGATAAACCTAAACCTGTGCCGCCGTATTGCCGTGAAATGGAACCGTCTGCTTGTTGGAAGGCTTCAAAAATCACTTTGCGTTTTTCTTCTGGAATCCCGATGCCTGTGTCTTTGACACTTATTTTAATCGGTAATTTGGCATTATCGCTGCGTCCAATCGATAAAGTAATTCTGCCAGATTTAGTGAATTTCAACGCATTCGACAGTAAATTTCGCAAAATTTGTGACAAGCGATTCGGGTCACTCGTAAATTGACCATGAAAATCATCACGCAAGACAAATTCGAGATTTTTTTCTTTAATACTGTGCTCAAACAATTCGTGCAAATTATTCAAAAAATCACGGCTGTCGATGGATTCAATATGTAATTCCATTTGCCCCGCTTCAATTTTTGACAAATCCAATACGTCGTTAATCAAGCGCAATAATTCATTGCCCGCATTGTGAATAATTTCAGCTTGATGCACTTCGTCGTTATTAAGATGCTGATTGCTGTTACTTGCCATCATTTTTGACAGCAAAATAATTGAATTTAACGGCGTTCTTAATTCGTGCGACATATTCGCCAAAAACTCAGATTTATACTGACTCGATAATTCCAATTGTTTCGCGCGTTCGTCGAGTTCATTTTGCGATTCAAGTAAGCGTTTATTTTGTTGTTGCAATTGCAATTGTGTTTCTTCCATTTGTGCATTGGTTTGTTGCAATTCTTCGGATTGCTGCTGCAATTGCTGTTGTTGCTCTTCCATCTGCGCGTTGGTTTGTTGTAATTCTTCCGTTTGTTGCTGCAATTGTTGTTGTTGTTCTTCCATTTGAGTATTCGCTTCTTGTAAGCGTTCACTTTGCTCACGCGCTGATTTTTCGGCTAATTCAGAAATCACCAACAATTCTTTAATGCGTTCATTTTGCTGAACAACATATAAAAATGACGAAATGGTTGCATTTGCCTCTTGTAAAAACGCCAATTTTATTTCATCAAAACGTTCAAAACTTGCCAATTCAATCACGCCAAGTAACGTGCCTTCACGCAAAAGAGGATAAGTGTAAGTGAAAAGCGGTGCGCTAGTATTTGTTCCCGTCACAATCGGTGGCGCATCAGCGTTGATAGCGGTTAAAAGAATTGGTTTTTTCTCACGCGCCACTTGACCAATCGCGCCTTCACCCAATTTAAAAGAACTACCTATTTGATTACGTTCGCTGTACATATAACTACCAAGCAATTCGAGCAGTTGCATATTGTCGTTATAGCTATAAAACACGCCGCGACCTGCTGATAAATAATGTCCCAAAATACTAATCGACACATCGGCTAATTGCATCGAATCCAAATCACCCGTTAAGGCTTTTGATAATTGCTCTAAGCCATCACGTTTCCAATTCCGACGATTGTTATCCGTTTCCGCTGTTTGCAACAACGCACTCATATTATTGATAGCCGCGCTTAAACAATCTTTTTTAGATAGCACTTCAATGCGACTTGAAAAATCGCCTTTGCCAATCGTATCGACTTGTTGCGCTAATCGTTCCATATTCGTCATAAGTGCTTGCGTAGAATCGAGCATAACGCGCAATTCGTCTTGTCCTGAATACTCTAACGGTTCCAATTTAACTTCGCCGCGACTTAATGATTGCAATTGATTTGTCACGAATTCCAACGGACGTATCATGTTGCCAAGAAAATAACGTGAACTCAAAAACACCAAAAAAATCACCAATATCGCTAATCCAACAAAAGCATATTCAAATGTTTGTAAATTTTTTAGCGCGAAAGATGTTGGAACAACGCCCACAAGCAACCAATAATTTTCCTCGTTGTTTGGCGCAGGATAAATGGCTTGATAAGTAATTATTTGGTCAGTTTGCGAAATAACGCCCATTTTATTTTCTTTCATTTTAGAGAGTACATTCGGGAAATCTTTTTCAAAATTAGCATGGTGTCCTAATTGCGAGCCAAAACGTTTTTCAGTATTAGGATGAAATAAATAATCACCATTAGGCGCAATTAAATAAAACTCTCGACCTTGTTCGTTATTGTTAGCTTCTTTGATGTAATTGAAAAAATGTTCAGCAAAAACATTCGTTACAACCACGCCGAATTTGACATTGTTCTCGCCAAATAAGGGAGTGCTAAGACGAATGACGGGAATATGAGGTACTTCGATTTTACCCTGCGCGTGTTGTAGGTCTAACGCCGAGGCAAATATACTGCCATCAGTCATTTTAATTGTTTGAGTGAAATAATCTTTATCGACTTGATTTTCTAATTCTTGTTCAGATTCGACCCGTATTTGATGATTCACCATGTCATGCAGAACGGTAACGATTTCACGTCCGTTGTTATTAAGAATTCTCACTTTAGCGTTATAAGGATACGCAACACTCAATCCGCGTAAGCTATCTGAAAATAGCTTGAGATATTCATTCGCTTTTTTTTCTTCACCAACATCCATCCAGTATTCGTATCGTAATAACGCATAACTATTTGAAATGAAATTTAAATCACTACGAGCAAATTTCAAAAAATCGCTGATATGTACGCTGACTTCGGTGGTGTAGCCTTTTGCTAAATCTAATGCGCCTTTTGTGTACACATTTTTCGCGTTGTTATAGCCATAGAGACCGACAATAAACATTGCACTCAGAGAAACCTCATAAAAAAGAATCGAAAATTTAGCTTTTAATCCCATAAATTTAAACATCGTAACCCCTTATAAATGCTGAATCAGCGCGAGTTTGTTTCCAATATAGCCTAAAATTTGCTGAACATCAGCAGGGGTTCTATTTGTGTATTCTGCCGCCGCTGGCGTGAAAGTAGCAATTCCAAGATCGGCTTTGATTAGCTGTATCTCTGCGATAAGAAAACACACCATATTGAAAACGTCGGCGGGTCTAACATTTTGAGTTGTATGGAAATCAGACAAATCAACTGATTCAATGCGGGCTAATTTTTGTAACCGTTGAATCTGCTCTAAAACGACAAACGTTTTTTCTAAAGAATCAACTGGCGTAGCTCCTACTTTTTTTGCAGGCGGAATCGCGGTATCAAATAAATTCAATTTAAGAAAAATTTCATTTAAATCTTCGTTGAGTCGCATCACTTGTGCAAAAGCCATCGACGAATCGGTCGTGACATTCGCAAGTACATCCCACTCTGCTTCAAGCTGATTCAATTTATTGTACACATCGACGGGTCTTTTATTTTCAATTTGAGGTGCGGCACCGACAACACCGCTAATACCTAAAAATTTCCGAATAATGCGAATTTCAGACAATGTCCGTTGTGTTTGCGCCCAAGTGTAATTAGAGCTTAGAACTTTCCAAGGTTCTATTATAACGGGCGTTAACGCCCCCAGATTATATTTGCGCCGAAATGCCACCATTTTCACTTGCAACATATAGCCTTTTTGCCAAACGTGGCGCGGCTTTAAATCCGCTGTACTTTCTTTAACGGGTTCAGCAGATTCAGTGATATGAAAATGACGTTTTACCAGTTCGGTTTCTTGTTCAATCAGCAAAACTTGGCTATACACTTCAGAAGGCGTAATAACGACTTCGGCAACAGAATTTGTAAAGGTGAGAAGTAATATCAGAAACAAAATTGAATGGGGCATTGTTAGTTACCTTGTAGAAACACTTTTTTATCAAAACTGCCGTGACCAAAAATCCAGCAATATCTAAACAAGATTGAATTGTTCACTAGCTACTAACGCATGTCAAAAGCAAAATACAAAATGGTGAATTGGTTTGAGTGTTTTCGACAAACATTTCATCAAGGGTAAACAATGAAAGTTATTTTTATTTTTTCTTTAAATAATCAAGCTCCGCGACTAACAAAAATAAAATACAATGTGCGATATGCCCCACCTAAACACAAAAAAAATAGGTTATATGCACCACTTCCAACCCATTGAATTTCCGTAACGCTTGAATTTACAAAAGAGTTATAATCTGGCACTGATATTGCCTTTTAAATTATATTATTAAAAACTTTAATTTGGTTACTTCATGAAAAAAATACTCGCTACATTTACGCTTGCCGCTTTTGCTTTTACGGCAAATGCCACAGAGGTTGGGCAACCCGCGCCACAATTCACATTACCCACTTTAAAAACCGACGCGCCAATGCAGTTAAAGCAATTTGCAGGCAAAGTCATTTATTTAGATTTTTGGGCTTCATGGTGTGCGCCGTGTAAAACGTCATTCCCGTTGCTCAATAAATTACACGCCAAACTCAAAGCACAAGGTTTTGAGGTCGTCGCGGTGAATTTAGATGAAGATAAAACGCTCGGCGAAAAATTCTTACAAGAAGTGCCTGTTGATTTCACTGTTTTACGCGATGCAAAAGGCGAATGGGCGGATCAATATGTGGTCGAATCGATGCCGACATCGTTTATTATCGATAAAAATGGCATCGTTCAAAAAATTCATCACGGTTTTGTAAGCGATGACATCAAAGAACTCGAAGCAAAAATCACAGAATTGTTGGCGAAAAAATGAAATTTATCGCACTCATTTTATTGATAGGATTGACGGCGTGCAGCGAAGTTTTGCCCCGTCAACGCGGCAATTTAGCCTTGCCACAAATGGCGTTAACCACGGACGCGCTGGAATTCGGTTTGCGTCAACATACCGCGTTTAGCAAAGAAGCGGCAAGTGGCGGATATGGCGGTGGCGGCGGTGGCTGTGGTTGTAACTAAATCGAAGGCGTGAAAATGAAAAAAAGTAAAAAACTGAACGGACTGGCAAAATTAAATTTAGCGGCACTCGCATTGACTGGCGTGATGCAAGATGCAAATGCGGGGCGTGTTGAAGAAGATTACAACTTCGATTTTCAATACGGTAATTACACCGAAAGCGGTAATCGAATGAAAGTCGATATTTTTGAAACTTCCGTTTCCGCGCCTATCGGTAAATCGATGACGTTTTCAGCTAACGCAGTACGAGACGTGATTTCAGGTGCCTCACCCAAATATAATCGCAAAGACGGCAAAGGACAGATTGTGCAATCACTCAGTGGCGCGTCTATTTTTGAACAACGCGACGGCGTGAATTCAAATTTGACGTACTTTTTTGATAACGCTTTGCTTAATTTAGGCGCGGGATTTTCACAAGAGCAGGATTACACTTCTCGTTTCGCCAACAGTAATTTGAGTTGGGATTTCAATAAAAAATTAACGACGTTGAATTTAGGCGGTTCGGTTGCATTTGATGTAGTTGATCCAACAATTCCGAATAAAGATTGTAATGAAGGTATTGAAAACCCGAAAACGCCCGAAATCACAAATGCAACCTGCCACAAAACAACGCAACAATATCTACTCGGTGTGTCGCAAATCCTCGATAAAAATTCCCTGTTACAACTGAATATGACTTACAGCAACAGCGAAGGTTATTTATCCGACCCGTACAAAGAAGTACGATTTTATAAAAATGGCGACTTAAATAATGCTTCGCTGACACCAGGTGAAGGTTTTGGACGCGATACCCGCCCGCGCCAAAAAAACCAATTCGCTTGGTTGGCGCAATATGTTCACCATTTTGAAGTAATGAATAATGCGGCGTTGCACGCAGATTACCGTTTTGGAATGGACGATTGGGGCATCAATTCACACACCACCGAATTAAGCTGGCATCAACCCATTGGTGCAGGTTTTCAAATCATTCCACGTTTTCGTTATTATTCACAAGACAGCGCAGATTTTTACGCGCCATTTTTTGTCGGTAAAGCCAAAGATTATGGTGTGTATTCCAGTGATTATCGTTTGGCGGGATTTGGTGCGATGTCAGGCGGTTTAAAAATAGCTAAAACGTTCACCGAATTAAACAAACCGATTGAACTGATGAAACTTCAAGCGGGTTTTGAATACTACGATCACAGCGCGGCATATCAATTAGGCGGTAATAATTCAGGCAGTTTTGCTGATTTCAGTTATTACTTAGTTACAGCTTCAATCAATTTAAAATTCTAATATGAATAAATTTTTTACGATTTTCGCGTTGTGGTTAAGTGTGATTTCGTTTGCGATAGCAGACGCGCCAACGGCAGATATAAAAGTTAAATCATTAAACGCTACTTTCCCCGCGCAATTTCAAATTGATTTCACCGTTCCCGCTGAACATCACGCCTATTTGGATAAAGGCGATGAGCAAATGTACATTCCCATCGCATTCGATACGAATAGCGCATTGGTTGGCGTGGGTTTAAAAATTGAGAAACTTAACAAACCTGCGGGCATTTATGATGCCGAAGTTAAAGCCACTGTTTTGCGTGAGACGGGCGAATTTTTGTTAACACTTTCGGGTTCGGCAAATGTCGCAACGTTTCCACTCGCTGTAAAATATCAGCTTTGTAACGACGTAACACATCAATGTTTTCGCCCCCAAACGGTTTCCGTTGATTTAAAACTGCCAACCAATTCAGCCGCAAAAAAAGTTGAAATTGAAACTGTCAGCGACGAAAGTTTCACTGATAAACTACTCGCTTTATTCAAAAACAATAAAGACAACGTGTTGATTATGTTTGGCTTGATGTTGATGGCAGGAATGTTGTCGGTTGCTACGCCGTGCGTTTATCCCATGCTGCCGATTACGTCAATGTTCATTGTTGGTCGCGCCAACGGCATTGCGGCAAAAGAAAAACAGCACGCTTTTGCGTATGTTGTCGGCATTGTCTGCACTTACATGTTACTCGGTTTAATGGCAGGCATGACGGGTGGCGCGTTTAATACCTTCATGCAATCGGGCTGGGTCAATTTGGCGTTCGCGTTATTTTTTACGTTTTTTGCGATTGCCTTATTGGGTTTTTACGAACTCGGTTTTATGCAAAACGAAGTCCACCATTTAGACCAAAAATCGTCAAACGTGGGCGGTTTAATGGGAACATGGTTAATGGGCGCAGTCGCAGGCTTAGTGATTTCACCTTGCGTTGGGCCAATTGTTTTCGCACTACTTTTACAAGTTGCTGATAACATTGCTGATAAAGCGGCAGCGTTAGCATTACTTAATCAAACGCTCACCTTTGCCGATAAATTCACGATTTCATTACAAGGCAGTATTATGATGGCGGGATTTGGTTTAGGCGTAGGTTTGCCATTTTTTGTCATTAGCGTGGTGAAATTCAAAAAACTGCCGAAAGCAGGTTATTGGATGAACAAAATTAAATACGCTTTCGGATTTCTGATTTTATATTTCGCTTATGCGTATTTAAACAAAGCGATGGGAGTATTTGGCGTGGAGCCAGAAGTTACTTTAGTTTTAGCTTTAGGCGCACTTTTCGTGTGGATTGCAGTCGTACATTGCAATGTCTTGAGTTTGGTACCACCTGAAGCGCAACCGAATCACAAATTCAAGCATTTTATGGGTGTGATGACGATGCTGATTGGTGTTTGGTTAATGGTGATGAGTTTTGGGCATTTGCCAATTTTAAAATCAGTCATTAAATCTGCCGTTGCCGCTGAAACAACAACCGCTAGTGAAATGATTGAAACTGAAGCGAGCATTGATTGGTATCGTAATTTTGATGTCGCGCAAAAACTCGCTCAACAAACAGGCAAACCGATTTTTATCGATTTTTATGCAAGTTGGTGTGCGAACTGCGTAGCATTCAAAGCCGAAACGAAAAACAATGCCGCGTTAAATGAAGCATTGCGAACCAAAGCCATTGCGGTGAAATTAGTGGACAAAGAGCCTGAATTTGAAAAATTTCGTGAAAATCCCGCGCATCGTCAATTGAAAATCGGCTTGCCATATTTTGCGATTGTAAAAGCAGACGGGACGGTTTTGTGGTCAGGTACCGATTATCAAGCGACTGAAAAAATGATTGCTGTTTTAAACCAACAATAATGGGTAATTTATTTTTATGATTTCTATGGTGCGTTTAGGATTAAGTGTTTTGCTAATGATGCTACAACTCGCATCACCGCTAATTCACGCGCATAAAAATGAAAACTTTAAAGTTTCGTTTCATTTACCCGAATTTGAACAAATCAGCCAGTTGCTTGATAAAAGTTTAATGACTTTTGTGTCTGCGACGCAAAACGACCAAGTCGTGACCGTCAGCGCAGGAATGAAAAATAATAAGCGGCGCGTTTTGTCAACCGATAATTTTATCGTTTCAACTGTTTTGTCATTGGTCATTTTTAGCTTGTTTCAGAATTCAATTACTAAATTTTTCGTCCAAACTGAATCGAGAATTTTATTTCGTTTTTTAAATCTTAATGCACCACCGCGTGCGCCGCCTTTTTCTCTTTGTTGCTAAACTTCCAATAAGTGCTGATTCTTCAGCATCAATTTTTAGAATTAACTTTGAAGAGATTTTTATGAAAAATAAAATTATTACCACAGGATTTTTAGGTTTAACTGTTTTTGCTGCAATGCCTGTATCAGCAACTGAACAAATTGCGTATTCATTATTTGGCGACCCTGGTTATATTACGTCTTGCAATGTTTGTCATACGAATGCAAACATAAATACCGCTGATAACGGCAATTTGATGTTTGCCGCAAAATCGGCTTACAAGCAAGACAAATGGGGCTTATCGGGTTTAAAAACATTTGTCGCTGCGGCAACTGCTCCCGTTGTACCGACTTGTAGCAGCACGCAAGTTTTAAACACGGCTAAAAATGTATGTGAAAACAAACCCGCTCCCGTCGTGCCAACGTGTAGCAGTACACAAGTTTTAAATACGGCTAAAAATGTATGTGAAAACAAACCTGCGCCCGTCGTGCCAACGTGTAGCAGCACACAAGTTTTGAACACAGCTAAAAATGTATGTGAAAACAAACCCGCTCCTGTTGTTGTGCCAACGTGTAAAAGCACAGAAGTATTGAATGCAACCAAAACGGCTTGCGTTACCAAACCAGCATCTGTCGTAACACCAACTGTTACACCTGTGTCTAAAGTCAACACAAAACCCGTTTTAAATTCAGTCAATGCAGAATGGAATATCGAAGTTGGACAACAACTGATTATTCCGTTATCAGTCAAAGATGCTGAACAAAATGAGTTTGAATTAAAAGGCACAACAACAGGTTCTAAATTCGGTAGCGTTTATACGGATGCAAAATCGTTGTTACCAACTATTGATTTTCAATGGACACCCACTATCACGCAACAGAATAAAATTTACACCATTTCATTCCAAGCGAAGGAAACCAAAACCGCTGAAAAATACGCTTCAAATAAAGTTAGCGTCCGAATTCGTGTTTGGGCTGCTGGAAATCGTGATGCGGCATCGGTCAGTAAATTTAACGTCGCAACCAGCGCGTGGAGTGCCAATAAACTAACACTTACGGGAAACGTTGTGTTTAACAATTTGTTAACGCCAGCCGAACGCCAAGCCTTTATTGCCAAAAAATTTGATTTAACTGTCACGAGCGACAGCACGGGTAAAGGTGCGTTGATTGCGACAACGCCATTAACGTTAGATTCTAAAGGTAATTGGTCAGTGTCTTTTCCACTAGCACAAACGCAAGTTCCTTGTAACATTACCGTGCAATATGAAGGACAAAATGCGGCACGGACTGTGGCGGGTTGCTCAAAATCTGTCGCAATGCTTGCTGAACCGCTTACTGTTGCAAGTCGTGAAGATGAACACGATAAAATTGGCGAACATGAAGATGATGAACACGAACATGGTGAACACGATGATTGATTTTTCACTCAACTGATTTGATTTTTGGCTGGGCGGATTGAAAAGTTCGCACCAGCCAAATTTTTATTCTGTTTTTTTCAAATTTACGGTAAATGACTTATTGCATTGTGTCATATCACGCATTTTTAAATTTTTATGGATTTGAATTAACATAGTAAATTGAAATATAAGGGTTATTTTTTTGGCACACGGTGTGCAAAAGTATTGAAAAATTTACTCACATTTGCATCGAGGTTTTAATCATGGCGACACAATCGGTTAATTCACAAAAAAATAACAACACTGCGTTATTACTTGGCGCAGGTTTAGCAGTGACATCAATGATTTTGTTACCCGCCTTTGCAATGCGCTTGGGTTTAGGTGCAAGTTTGACTGGCGCGTTACGCATTGCGTTGATGAAAGCCTCAAGTAAAGCCGTTCAAGGTCAATTGATACCGAATAAAACCTGCTGCGTTACCGATGCGTGAAAATAGAACCCGCATCGCTTTGATTATCGTGAAGATCGGATAGCGTCATTTCATTCGTTTCAAGAATATTCGGGCGTTTGATTTCCTGTTCTGATTTAGGATTGGGCGATTGATTCATGGCGGGCAACTCTTTCAATAAACTGGTATCTGTCGTTTCAATGATATTTTTAACCATTTGTCGGAATTCATTTTTGTATTCTGCCGATTCAAGTGCTTCGTCATAACTGATTTTTTGCTGCACAAACAAATCGCAACGCGCTTGGTCAAAACTCTGCATTCCCACCTCGCGCCCATTTACAATCAATTCTTTAAATCGTTGAAATTCGCCACGACGGATAACCTCTTGTACAACGGGTGTGTTGATTAAAATTTCAGCGATGATGTACGTTTTACCATTTGGCAAACGCAGCATTTGTTGCGAAACCACACCGATTAAACTGGTCGCTAAATCGAGACGAACTTGCCGTTGCATTTCCTCTGGGAAGAAATTTAACACCCGTTCAATGGCTTGTTCCGCATTTTGCGCGTGTAATGTCGATAAACATAATTGCCCCGCATCGACTACGCCAATCGCATTTTGCATAACTTCACGAGTACGAATTTCACCGATACTAACCACATTTGGCGATTGTTGAAGCGCGTTTTTTAGCGCGACTTCATACGATTCGGTATCTAAACCAACTTCGCGCTGCGTAACAATACAACCAATATGCGAGTGCATAAATTCCATTGGATCTTCCAACACAATAATATGACCGCTGCTGTTTTGATTACGATATTTAATTAACGCCGCAAGTGTCGTTGATTTTCCTGTTCCGAACTCGCCAGCAAATAAAATTAGCCCTCTTTTTTCCATGACCAATTTTTTAACAATTGGCGGTAAATTCAAGGTATCGAGTTCGGGAATATCGTGGCGAATACGATGTAAAATCATGCCCGCCGCGTCACGTTGAATAAATGCACTAATACGAAAACGCCCAACCTTCGGCACGCCAATCGCAAATTGACATTCTTTCGTTTTATGAAATTCCTCTTTTTGACGCGCATCCATCAAACTCGAAATCAACGCCGTTGTTTGCTCTTTATTTAGAACGGTTTTGGAAATTTCAACCAATACACCATCGATTTTCATTGTCGGCGCACGTCCAGCCGTAATGAATAAATCGAATGAATTTTTTTGCACCATCATCGCAAGTAACGCATTGAAATCCATCATTAACTCCTAATGAAACATATCTTTATTAACCGCTTTCGTGGCGGCATTTTTAGCCGTTACAAGCCCTTTATCGACCAATTCTTTCATGTTTTGATCAAGCGTTTGCATACCATCGACGCGCCCTGTTTGAATCGCCGAGTACATTTGCGCGATTTTTGCCTCTCGAATTAGGTTTTTAATCGCCGAAGTTCCAACCATAATTTCATGCGCCGCAACCCGTCCACCGCCTGTTTTTTTCAATAAAGTTTGCGAAATAACCGCTTGCAATGATTCCGATAACATTGAACGAATCATGTCTTTTTCAGCGGCGGGAAAAACGTCAATAATTCGGTCAATCGTTTTTGCTGCGGAAGTCGTATGTAAAGTGCCAAAAACCAAATGTCCTGTTTCAGCGGCGGTTAATGCCAAACGAATCGTTTCTAAATCGCGCATTTCACCGACCAGAATAATATCGGGATCTTCACGCAACGCCGAGCGTAAGGCTTCATTAAAACCCAACGTGTCACGGTGAACTTCGCGCTGATTGATAAGACAGCGTTTGCTTTCATGCACAAATTCAATTGGATCTTCGACAGTCAAAATATGTGCGTAATCGTTGTTGTTAATGTGGTTAATCATCGCTGCTAATGTCGTGGATTTTCCTGAACCCGTTGGCCCTGTGACGAGAATTAAACCGCGCGGTTTTTTGCACAATTCCTGAAAAAATAATGGTGCTTTCAGTTCTTCTAAACTTAAAACTACTGAAGGAATGGTTCGAAATACTGCTGCCGCGCCACGCGCTTGATTAAAGGCATTTACCCTAAACCGCGCCACATTTGGCAACGCAAACGAAAAATCGGTCTCTAAAAATTCCTCATAATCACGGCGTTGTTTATCGCTCATGATGTCGTAAATCAAAGCGTGAACTTCTTTGTGGTCGAGCGACGGAACGTTAATGCGGCGCATATCGCCATCAACACGAATCATAGGCGGCAAACCTGCAGATAAATGTAAATCTGACGCATTGTTCTTATACGAAAAGGTGAGTAATTCGGCTATATCCATAATTTTTTGAAATCGAGTTAGAGTAAAATTAAAACTTCGTTCATTTTTAAAGTGCCTATTATGCCTACAATTGCCTTCAATCTTAAACAAATTCACGCCCGAATTCGTGTGGCGGAACAAACTTATCATCGTGCCGAAAATTCTGTGAAATTACTCGCGGTCAGCAAAACAAAACCCGCAAGTGCCGTTGTGACGGCGTACCAAGCAGGACAGCGACATTTTGGCGAAAACTATGTGCAAGAAGCCTTGAATAAACAAATAGAACTCGGCGCATTTGGGATAACGTGGCATTTTATTGGCGCAATTCAATCGAATAAAACGAAAGTTTTAGCGACACATTTTGATTGGGTGCATTGCGTTGATAGTTTCAAAATCGCTCAACGTTTGAGTTCGCAACGCCCCGATTTTATGCCACCATTAAACATTTGTGTGCAAGTAAATATCAGCGATGAAGAAAGTAAATCGGGAATTTCGTTAAACGAATTGCCTGATTTAATTTCCCAAATTTCAGATTTGCCGAATCTTTGTTTGCGTGGTGTGATGGCAATTCCCGCGCCACAAGAAAGTTTTGCAAAGCAACGCGAACCGTATCAAAAATTAGTTTTTGCTGTGAAAGGATTGAAAAATGAAACGCTCACCACATTTTCGTTTGGTATGTCGGACGATTTAGAAGCGGCAATTGCCGAGGGTTCGACATTGGTTAGAATTGGAACCGCGTTGTTTGGTGGACGAAATTAGAAATTTTCACGCCAGTAAAAAACAAAACCCATTATTATTAACAAACCTTTTTATTTTTAGAGTTTCAAAAATGCCTCAAAACCTTAGTGAATTACAACGCCGTCGCACGTTTGCGATTATTTCTCACCCTGACG
>CAZLGN010000014.1:19712-20446 GCA_964558865.1 uncultured Methylomagnum sp. | reverse complement strand
ATTGGCATTTACTTTGGATGGGCGCGAAAGACGTTAAAACCTTGCGTGATTATTTGCCTGCAAAAGAAAGTCACCGTTACGATTTGAAAACACAAATCAAAATGGACGGTTCATTTGCGTTAAGTACCTCGCAATCAAAATTGTTTTGGATTCTCAATTGCTCTTGGTATTGTCCCGTGAGCGTAGCGTTATTTGAATGGCATTCGTACTTAGTGAAATTAGTCGAAAACTTTTGGTGTCCGTTCACCCACGCTGAAAAAGAAAACTACAGCAATGCAAGCATCGACAAATCGTTTTGGCATATTTACCCAGACGATGCCGCTAAATTACATCCAGACGATTTAAACAATCCGATTTGGAATGAAGACGAAGCCGTTAAAAAAGACTAAATTGACACGAAAGAGGAAAATATGACAAAAGAAATTATACATACACACAACGCCCCGCAAGCGATTGGCACTTATTCTCAAGCGGTTAAAGTGAATCGCACCGTTTATTTATCAGGGCAAATTCCACTCGTCCCAGCAACGATGACGATGGTTGAAGGCGACATCATTGCTCAAATCACCCAAGTTTTTGAAAATCTTCAAGCTGTTGCACAAGCCGCTGGCGGCGATTTGAACGACATCGTGAAATTAAATGTTTTCTTAACGGATTTAGCGCATTTTCCAATCGTGAATGAAATCATGGGCAATTATTTTCATGAACCTTATCCAGCACGCGCCGCAATTGGT
>CAZLGN010000014.1:0-19685 GCA_964558865.1 uncultured Methylomagnum sp. | reverse complement strand
ACTGAAAGGCGCAGGCGTTGAAATGGATGGCATTATGGAATTGCCGCAACAAGAATACGCTTAATTCGTGTCTTCGCTAAAATTGCCTGTCAGTTCGTTAAAAGGTGTCGGCGATAAAACGCTCGAAAGATTGCACAAATTAGAACTGCACACATTACAAGATTTGTTGTTGCATTTGCCGCTGCGATATGAAGATCGCACGCGGCTTTTTACTATCAAATCGTTGGAAGTTGGCAAATCTGCGTTGGTGCGTGGACAAATTGAACACGTTTCAGAAATCACCAAAGGGAAAAAAATACTGGTGTGCCACATCAATGACGGCACGGGAATTTTAGTATTGAAATTTTTTCACTATTCAACCGCTCAATCGAACACGTTAAGAGTTGGCGCGTGGCTGCAATGTTTTGGCGAAATTCGTTGGGGATTTAATAACAGCATTGAAATTATTCACCCCGAATATCAGTTAATTAACTCAACTGATGCCGTGGTGACTGAAAAAACACTTACGCCAATTTATCCCAGCACCGAAGGCTTATATCAAAAGGATTTACAAAAGTTTGTATCGCAAGCATTGAAACTGTGCGATGCCGATTTAATTGAGTATTTACCCGAAAATTTATTGAATCAACTGGGTTATTCGGATTTTCGCACCGTGTTATTACAAATTCACGCCCCCAAAAATCCTTCTTTAGAAGCTGCAATTCAACGATTAGCGCATGAAGAATTGATTGTACATTATTTGACGATGCGTCATGCGAAACAACAGGCAAAACGTTGGCAAGCTCCCGTTTTTTCGCAACATAAAAAAATCGCTGAAGCCTTTTTAAAAACTTTACCGTTTAAATTGACTGGCGCACAACAGCGCGTTATTGCTGAAATTCAGGCGGATTGTGGACGGATTCAACCGATGTTGCGGCTTGTTCAAGGCGATGTCGGTTCGGGCAAAACATTAGTCGCAGCAATGGCTGCATTATCCGCAATTCATAATGGCTACCAAGTCGCGCTAATGTCGCCGACAGAATTACTTGCCGAGCAACATTTTCGCAATTTTAGCCATTGGTTTGCGCCGTTTGAACATTCGATTTTATTTTTAACGGGACAATTGAAAGGCAAAGCACGGGAACAAGGTTTAGCCGATTTGGCATCAGGAAAAATTCAACTTGCGATTGGCACACACGCGCTATTTCAAGAACACGTTCAATTTCAAAATTTGGGTCTCATTATTATCGATGAGCAGCATCGATTCGGCGTTGACCAACGTTTAGCGTTGCGTGATAAAGGTGAACAAGGTGAAATACGTCCACATCAATTGGTTATGACGGCAACACCGATTCCACGAACCCAAGCCATGATGCAATATGCCGATTTAGACGTATCGATTATTGACGAATTGCCGCCCAATCGAAAACCTGTTGTGACGCGAGTTTTATCTGCCCAACGCCGTGACGAAGTCATTGCAAAAATTAACGATTGGGTTGCGAAAAAAAGTCAGGCGTATTGGGTTTGCACCTTAATTGAAGAATCCGAAACCTTGCAATTTGAAGCGGCTGAAACGACGGCAGAAATATTGACGCAAGCGTTGCCGAAAGTGCGAGTTGGATTAGTTCATGGGCGCATGAAAGCCGCTGAAAAAGAAGCCGTGATGAATGCGTTTAAAAATCATGAACTTGATTTACTGGTCGCTACAACGGTAATTGAAGTCGGTGTTGACGTGCCGAATGCGGGTTTGATGATTATTGAAAATCCTGAACGGCTGGGTTTGTCGCAACTGCATCAATTACGCGGTAGGGTAGGGCGCGGGGAAGGCGAAAGTTATTGCCTGTTGATTTATTCATCATTGCCTGAAATCGCACGAGAACGCTTAAACATTATGCGCGAACACAACGATGGTTTTGTGATTGCAGAGAAAGATTTGGAACTGCGCGGCGCAGGAGAGATTTTAGGAACACGCCAAAAAGGACAGCAACGATTTAAAACCGTGAATCCCGAATTGCACGGACATTTATTACAAACCGTACCGCAATGGGGCGATTATTTGCTGAATAAAACCCCACAAAATGTTCAACCGTTAATCGATAGATGGCTAAGAGATGCGATTAAAAATAACTTTCAAGTTTGATTCCGCTTAACGATTAGCCCACTTTTAAATAACTATATAAAACGAGTTTAGCCCTTGAAATCGCCCATTTTTTTACCTTGGTTAATAACTGGAACAGTCGTTTTATTACTGCTTTTCAGTGTTGCCTACGCGCATTTTTACCCTTTTCAAAATCCACTTTCTGAACATGAGCGCATATTTTGGCGCACTATTTTTTATATTTTGAGCATATTGATGTTGCCGCTAACCAATTTGTTGCGTCATATTTTTTTGCGTTTAAATCAAACAATGCCATTACTTGAAAATGCGAATTTAGAAAAAACGCTTAAAATTCGCTATACCTTAACCGTTAGCGTTTCAATGTTGTTTATTTTGACGATTGGCAGTTTTGGCGCGACGATGTTTTATTTTGGAGATGGTTTTAATACGCTGCATATTTTGACTAGCGTAGCGGGTTTGGGCGTGTTTTTATATCGCCCGAAACGCGATGAATATCAACAAATTCACAACGCTTTAACGGAAAACGAAAATGACTAACGCAAAAAAAGAATTACTGGCAATTGCTGACAGTTGTGTGAAATGCGGCATTTGTTCGCCACATTGTCCGACTTATACGCACACACAAAATGAAAATGAATCGCCGCGCGGCAGAATTGCCTTGATTCAAGCATGGGCAGGTGGAAATTTAAATATAACCGATAATTTTCTTGAACACATTGATAACTGTTTGCTGTGTCGCGCGTGTGAAAAATCATGTCCAGCGGTTGTGCCTTATGCAAAATTGATTGATAATTTTCGAGCGCAAATGCACGGTGAAAAATCTGAACCAATATCTGTTAAATTTTTGAAAAAAGTGTCAGAAAATAAACAGGCGCGAGGCTGGTTAAAATCGAGTTTGAAATTTTATCAGCAAACAAACTTACAAAATGCGGCGCGTTTTTTACATTTACCGAAATTATTAGGTTTAAGTGAATTGGAACGCCTCGTGCCGAATTATCAAGATTCGCAAATGTTGAAAAATTATTATTCTGCAACCAGCGAAATTAAAGGCGACGTAGGTTTATTCGTTGGTTGTATGGGTGAATTATTTGATTTTGAAACCGTAAACGCGGCAATTACGGTTTTAACGCACGTTGGTTTTAACGTTTATTTACCTGAAACACAAACTTGTTGTGGCGCGTTAGCATTGCACGAAGGCGATTCAGAAACAGCGCAAAGTTTGGCAAAACAAAATCAGAGTGCGTTTGCGAACGAAAATTTGCAAGTCATTATCACAATTGCCAGCGGTTGCGGCAGTACATTGAAAGATTACGCCTCGAAAGTTGTCGATATTAGTCATTTTCTCGCGCAATTCGAATTTAATTTAAAACCGCTTTCGGCAAACATTCGCGTTCATTCGCCTTGCACATTGAAAAACGTGTTGAAAACAGACAAAAGCGTTTTGACATTATTAAAACAGATTCCTGATACACACATTTCGGCTTTACCTGAAACATTGCAATGCTGTGGCGCGGCGGGAACTTACAGTTTAAAACACGACAAGATGGCAAAAACGTTGTTGAATGAACTGCTAGAGGTAGCGTTGGACAAACCGACTGATTACTTAGTCAGTTCAAACATTGGTTGTGCGTTGCATATTGCCGCAGGTTTGCGAGAACGCGGAGAGAAAATAGCGGTAGTGCATCCAATTGTGTTGTTAGCGCGGCAAATGGCGGATTAAAACATTATTCATGCTACTGCAATTTTTATTTTATGTTCGCCGCCACAAGAAATCACTCGTGATTTTCAGTCAAAGAAATAGTGACAGCATTTAATAACTCATCATCAGAGAAGGGTTTTTTTAAAACCTGAATTTTTGCAATTGCTTTAGCTGTTCCTAGATTAAAATCGCTGGTTAAGCGTGAACCGCGACCGCCCGACATTGCTATAATCGGGACGTGTATTTGACTTTTATTTAAGGCAATAAGCTCAAGAATAGTATCAATTCCATCTTTGCTCGGCATAAGAATGTCGGTGATAACTAAATCGAATTTAGCAGACGGACGACGAAACAATGCGAGTCCTTCGTCACCGTCTTTAGCCGTAACCACTTTGTGACCATTCATTGAAAGTATCAACGAAAGCAAATCTCGAATATTTTCGTCGTCATCAATAATTAAAATATGTGCCATTTTTTCCTGCTTTTGTTATTGATTATTGCGTAATTGAAACGTTTTTATTGTTTCGTTAATTGTTTTAATATCTACTGGTTTTTTGAACAAAAATGTATTTCCATTGGGTAAATCCTCGGACGATTTTAATTTATTGCTATAACCCGTGCAAATCAAAATAGGCAACTCAGGGCGTATCGACAACATAAAATTCGCCAAGTCCAACCCCGTTAAATTTGGCATCGCATAATCTGTCACTATCACATCAAAGTAATCGGGATTTTCAGTAAAAAATTGTTTTGCGGCTAAACTATCAGAAAATGTTTTAACTGTGTGACCAAAATGCGTCAATGCTTTGTTAAACAAGTAACAAATGTCTTCATTATCATCGACAACACAAATTTTAAAATGTGATTCCGTAGATATTTTATCTACTTGATGATTCAAATCTGGAATTTCTTCATCGATTGTATTTTCACGAAAAGGCGGAAACAACAAATAAAAGGTTGTGCCTTCATCAGGAAGTGATTCGACAATAATGTGTCCATCTTCATTGTGAATAATTCCACTTACAACCGCTAAACCCAACCCTGTCCCTTTTCCTTTTTCTTTTGTGGTAAAAAAGGGGTTAAAAATATCGTTGATTTTTTCTGTCGAAATTCCAATTCCTGTATCACTCACGCCAATCGTAATAAACTCACCTTCGACTTTTTTACCACAGCTTTTACACAAAACGGGTTGTTGTATTGTGTCCGAAAATAAACTAAGTGTGATTGCGCCATTTTTACAATTTGATGATTCAATAGCATCGTAAGCATTGACCATCAAATTCGTTAACATTTGATGTAATTCTGTTGGATCGATAAGAATGGAAGCCGATTTGTCATCAAGTGAATTTACCAAGTTAATTGCCACTTCATCCGAAATGCCAGTGCGTAACATTTGACTGATTTTTATAACTTCTTCGGCAATTTCAGACGGGTCAATCGGTTTTTTTGCCTTGCTAACTTTTTCGCTACAAAAAGTCAGCATTTTATTTATTAAATCCGCTGCAAGATTGGCGGCATTTTGGACTTTTTCTAAACAGGGAATTGCTTTTTGTGGTTCATTTTGACGACTAAACATCAATCCAACTTTGGTAAAACCTAAAATCACCATCAAAATGTTATTGAAATCATGAGCAATACCGCTGGTCATTTTGCCAATACTGTCTATTTTTTGTAGCTGAAGTAGCTTATATTGCGATTCTTCCCTTATTTGTTCGGTACGTTTTTTTTCCGTAATATCGTGCATAAGGCACAAAAAACTTTTAATTTCTTGTGTTTCAAAATCTAAAATTGGCACAATAATCGAATACACCCAAAAAATTTCTCCATCTTTAGACCGCTCACAAACTTCGCCACTCCACTTTTTACCCTCAAGAAGCGTTTCCCACATGTAATTGTAAAAACTTTTTGGATGAATGCCCGACTGAAAAATTCGGTGGTTGCTGCCAATCAACTCTTGCTTTGAATAACCAAATATTTTAAGAAAAATTTCGTTGACCGCGATAATCGTACCATCTGGTGTTGTTTCACTAAAACTGATTGATTTTTCAATCGCTAAAAATTTTTCATAGATTAAATTTGAGCGATTTAGTTTCGTTTCAATAATTTCATTCGAGAATTGTCGCGCTTCGTATGTCGTTATTGCGTCTAATGCGGCTTGATAATCGGTGTCGTTTTCTATTTTGATTAGCGGGGAATTTATGTTGGGGTCGTACATGTTAGTTTGTTAGGCAAAAATACATGAAAATAGAGGAACTTTAGAAAAGTTCGATTTTAGGTGAATGTGTCGAATCACTAGCATTTAAGCTACTATTGTGCTGCGACTCTACTCGCGAGTAATCATTTAAAATAGCGTTCATTTGAGCAGCAAAATCATCAGTGACATCACCCATGCTACTTTCCAATTCCGTTAAAAATTCCTGCAATAATTCATTGCGCTGTTGGATAACAATCTGCATTCGCTCGATTCTTTGCCGCACAATATCTTGATGCTGAATACTGTCTAAAATTTCAGAAATATCATCGGCTAATTTAAGATTTTTTTGATTTACAACAGAAAATAACATCCTGTAATAAATTCGCGTATCTTCATGACTGCTTTCTAATTTTTTAACAACGTCCACTACGTTTGCTGCTTCATTCATCTGTACCATAATTTCTTCTAAAAACTTAAATTTTAAGCCTTCGTTAATGGTTTTACGGGCAGTATCTAAACCAGTTTCAATCATTGCAGCGGCTTTACTTGAACTTATTGCAAGTTTACGCACTTCATCCGCGACAATTTTAAATCCAAATCCAGCTTCACCAGCATGAGCAGCTTGAATCGCAGCATTTACGGCAAGAATATCCGTTTGAAAACTAATATCTTTAATACTATCGACCAAGTGATTCAAACTATCAATGACGCTGCTAGCCGATTGAATTGACCGAATATCAGATTGAATTTTTTCTGGTATATCCTTAATAAAATGCCCGACACGCGCGATAAATTGCACACTTTCATTAACTTCGCCTTCCATTCCAGAAATTTGTGACAAAGCGTCGCTGATATAATTGATCAATCCATCAGCACTTTCTCTCAACGTTTGCATATTCATAATTAAAGTCATGCCAGCATCATTTGTATCATTCGCTACAATTGCTAATTGTTGATCGATGGCATCTTCGATTTGTAAATAGTTTTCAGTGACGGCACCTATTTTACTAATACATTCAGATAATTGGGGAGATTCTTCTTGTTGAGTTTGACCTGATGAGAGGGTTACTAATTCATTGCGTAAATTTAATAACAATTTCTGCGTTTCACTAATTTGGTCATACAATTGATTACCGATTTTTTCGCTCACAGTCAAATATTGTGCAATTGCATCCGTCATTTGATCTATCAACGGCATGAGTGATTCTTGTGCATTTTCAAGCGTTTCATTACTGTTGGATTGCAGCATACTTATTAGCATTTGCACACGATTGGCAAGCGTTTCTGAACGCTGCGCTAAAATAACGGCAAGTTTATCGATTGGATTTTCAACCGCCGCCGCATTTTCATTTCTAAAATTCAGTGCGTTTTCAACTTGGCTAGCAATCATGTTGAAGATACGACGTAACTTTTCGTTCGCTTCCTGAACTTGTTCCTCAGGCAACAAAATCGGTGGTGGCATTTGTATGATTTTTAACAAAAACCATTGCACAACAAAGGCGATTACAATTGCTAAAATCAGAAACAGCAAACCCCACAGCCCATTCAATTGGATGTCTAAATACAGATTTAATAAAGTAAAACCGCCTGCGGACACTAATATCGAAATTACATTTACCCGCACAAGATTTCTTATTACTTTTTCAATATAAGCGTTATTTTTCAAATTGATAGACATGGTACATTACGTTCCTGGCAAAATTTGTTTAATCACTTTTACTAAATCTACAATTTTGATTGGTTTTACTAACCAGCCTGTTGCACCTGCTTGCCGTCCCTCCTCACGCTTGTCTTGACTCGTTTCTGTCGTCAACGTCAATATCGGAACAAATCGAAAATTAGGCAAAGCCCGCACTTTTCTAATTACCTCAATGCCATTCATATTGGGCATATTGATGTCGGTAATTATTAAATCGGGTTTTAGACCAGCAGTTAGTTTTTGTATTGCCGATGCGCCGCTATCCGCCATTTCGACTTTAAAACCTGAGCGGTTTAAATTATCCCGCAAACTCATCAATGTCACTCCCGAATCATCAATGAGAAAAATTGTTTTTGCCATAATCACTTACTGTTTTTTATCTTGTTATAAATTTAGGATAAATCTTTACAAATATACTTCACGCGGTCAAGTTTTCGTTTTTTTGTATTTTTCATGCAAGGCAAGCGCGTATCAATTAGCTTGAAAAACAAGGATGCTCACCGTTTAAAAGAATGTTTTTTACGATTTTGAAATGGGTGTTACGCAGCAGAGGCTTCAGGGCTAAAGTCAGGAGAATAAGGTAGAAAAAACGTCAAATTCTTTGAAAATTGGCAAAGCGATTTGTGTAAAAATCAAAGGAATGTCGATTTTGAATTGAGTTGTTGAGCAATAAAAACCAACGGATGCACAACTTTTGTTTCATCTGAATTAAGATAGATTACACAACCAAAATTATTGCTTACGACTAAATCGGCCTGAGAATCGACAATTATTTTTTGTTTAAAATCGCGCAATTGCGTGGCATTTTCAGGATGCGTCAACATATAACTTCCGCCTGAACCACAGCAAATCTGATTGTCTGCCAAAGCGACAACATTTAAATTGGGGATTTTTTTCAGCAACGCATAAACGCTTTGCTGATTTTTGAGAACATTGCGCTGATTGCATGGTTCATGCACTGCAATTTTTAGATTAGATGAAGGAAGTTTTAAATCGTCCGACCAATTCGCCAGTAAAAAATCGTTAATATCAAATAAGCGTTGTTTAAAATTATCATCTTCGTATTCGCTCAACATCGCGCCACAACCTGTCGCAACGTGAATTACGGCATCAACATCAAGCGCGTTAAAAACCGCTAAATTATTTTCGATTAAATTTGTGGCAGATTGCCCATTGTGCTGATGAATCGCGCCACAACAGCTTTGTGTTTTTGGAATTTGTACGTCGTAACCAATTGCATTGAGTAATTTAACCGCCGAAACCAACGTTTCACGGTCGAAATGCTCTGCAATACAACCCGTGAATAACGCTACTTTTCCGCGTATTTCGCCTGTTGCAAAATAAACTTCCGATAATGATTTTAATGCGGGTTCTTCAAGCAATTTTTCAGCATTCGCTAAATTCAATTTTTCTAACAACCCAGAATTTTGCAATGGTTTTTGCAAGCCTGATTTTAAATAAATGTTTAAAAATGGCATCAACCAAATACGTTGTTTTTTGTTTTCAATAAAATGAAATGCGACTTTTGCTAAACGATTGGGCTGTGTTTCTAATTTTGCCTGCGCTTGATCGAATAATTCGCCATAACGCATTTGACTTGGACAACTGGTTTCACAAGCGCGGCATTGCACGCAATTATTTAAATGTTTCAGTTCATCTGCGCTAACAGGCAAATCTTCAACCAAAATTTTGCTAATCGTGCGAATGCGGCTGCGAGGTGTTTCTTCGTTGATTTGAAATAATCTAAATGTCGGACAACTACTCACACATTGCCCACAACGCATACATTCGCTGGCTTCGGGAATATACAAAACCGATGAAACGGAATGTTCCGATTCGTTAAATTCCAAATCCATAAAATCAAACATTTATTCCACTTCCAATTCTTTAATTCGCATTTGCTCACCATCGGTAATTTGTAACTGATGGCTTTCGCACAACGGACACCCGTCGTAACGTTGGTTTATCACTACATTCTGTTCACATTTCAAACACCACGCTTGACCCGCCACCTCGATAATTTCAAGCGTCGCGTTTTCAGCAAGCGAACCGCGTGTGACGACTGGAAAGGCAAACCGCATTGCATCGGGTTCAACATTTGAGAGTTTGCCAATTTCCAAAAATACGGTTTTCACAACGGAATAATTTTTTGTTTTTGCTTGTTCTTGCAAAATTTCTAACATTCCTTCGCAAAGTGACATTTCGTGCATAATTTTTTCCTAATCAATGACCAATTCAAAACCTACACATGGGTCAATCGTATTGATGATTAACGCCGCGTGCTGGCGCAACGTCGTTGTATCGTGTGCGTCAAGCGTTTGCAAACTTAATTCCGCAACGCCGCCGCGCTGAAAATTCCACTCCGTTGGCGCGACAATTTGATAATTCGCAATTACGCCATTTTCCAATTCAACTTTATGAATCAACAAACCGCGTGAGGCTTGAATTTGCGCCGCACCTGTTTTGTTTTGTGTTTGATTAGAAGGCGTTTGTATATCAATAAAATTTTGCCGCAACACGTTTGGCATTGCCGCCAATTCAAACAATCGACTGACTAATCTTGTCATCAAACCGTTGCCATATTTTTCAAATAAATCGGCAATCAACGGCTGTGTTTGCTGACGATTTAAACAACTGGTTTCGCAACATTCGTTTTGCCATGTTGGTGTTTGGCTGTTAAAACTTTCGAGTAAATCCAAATCTGTTAAATTCAGCAACAAACGCAACACACAACGTCCTAAATCCTGATAATTATTCGATTGCAAATCACGCAATAAATTCGCTGGAATGCTGACGTTATCGTTTAACCAAACTTGCAAATCGTCTTCATTTTTTGCGTCTAAAAAACATTGGCGTTGATTCAAAAATAGCGCGTCTAAATCGGTTTCTAATGGAACAATCAAACCATCAAGTTGTTCATAATTTATTTCTAACTTACTGTTTAAACTGAACGCATCGCTGCCAACAAATAACGCTTTTTTAAAATCCGCCACATATTTTAAAAACGGTGCAAGTCGCGCTTTATCTGTGTTAATTAACAGCCACCAACAATGCTCACGGATGATTTCAACGTTTAACAATAAATTCCGAGCAGCCGTTTCGGCAGAATTTTGAGCAATTCCCAACGCCTGAAATGCCGCGAAAGATTGCGCCACGCCACAAACATTAAAAAGCAACGGCAAAATTTTCAGTGTTTGCTCAGGCGTTTTGCCAATAAACAAACGGCTGGTATGCAACGGGCGGGTTGATTCAATATCAACCTTTTGCACTTTTCCGTTGTCACAACTCAGCGTAATTTTTAATTTTCCCGCATCAATCACGACGTTTCTCGATTTGAAAATCGTCCACGAAACAAATCCCGACGACTAATTTTGGGCGGTTCGGGAATTTCGAGTAACGCATTTAACGCCGCTTGCGCGGTTTGTACGGCGACCGCTTGTTCTTCAAAATCAAACATTGGCGAATACAACGAACACGTTTGATAAAATCCCAGCGCATCTTCGTATCCGACCACAAACTCAAATTCTCCCGCAGGAAAACGATGCGTAATTTTTTCACCTGCGGCTAACTCATCATCACGCCAATACAGCAAATTCATAAACCACGGCGTAATCAAAATACCTAACCACGCGCCTTGATAAAGCCGAAAATCCACCGCTTGAACGTGCAATTTTGGATTCAAAATCGGCACGCCCGCCATGCGTTGCGTTTGAATCTGTTTAAAACAGGTTTCCAAAAGTCGCGTGATGTCGTTCATCAATAAAAATTGAGAATTTCGCCCAACCGTTCCGCGCTATCGGCTAAATCTTCCATCGCCGCACACGCAACGCTTGGCACGTCGCTGACTTCCAAGGTGTTTAAAATCAGCGTGTCGTCCGAATTAAAATACTGCACCCACCACACTTTATCTGTCAGCGTGCTAGTAATTCGATTTGTGCCGTAACTGCGCGACAAAATCGACACTGTACCTTTGCCCAATGTTTCATATAGAAATTGCAAATCTTCGGGCGTTTGCGGCAACAAACTCAAATTGATAACGTGCGCCAACGTGTCGGGCGAATAATCGACGATTTGATTATTGATTTCAGCAATCAACGGCAAGGCGTTCATCAAACCATTCGGCAAATTTTGTTCGTCAAAATGCAGTTGTTTTTTTGCGCCGACAAACGTTTGTTCTTTCACCAAACGCGGAATCTCGCCGATTTCAATAAAATCATTTTGCGCTTCGCCTTGTTTGTTAAAACTTTGCACGCGCCAAACGCCCGCTAAAACCGATTCTTGAATCTGCGTTTGCACATCGCCTTGTTGAATAATGCTAACTTCGCCTTCACCTAAAATTTCATTGATAAACGCGAGTTCATTGCCATCCAAACCGAGCGTTGGAAATACCTGATTTTCGGAGGGAACGTAATTTTTTAAGGCTTCCAGCACGGATTGCAACAAGGCTTTCGCTTTGGCAATCGATTTTGTATTTGTCACCGAAACGCGCGGCATGGAATACGTCATCATCTCGCTAGGCAAACGCATAAAATCGAGTTCTGCCCCGTCGGTTTCTTTGGGTTGACTACCTTGACCAATAATGGGTAATTGCATGGTTATTTCTCACATAAAAAGTCAGGCAGTTGCGGCTCTCGATTCACCAAATCCGCAAATAAATGGTCAACGTTATAATCGCCTTGCAACGTTAAAGTCAGAGCTTGCAACGCATCTTGAATTTGTGCGGCTTGCTCAGGGCTGATAATTTCTCGTGCCGTATCTAAAAAGGTTAAAACCCATGCGCCAAGTTCAGGTTTGCCCACCAAAATCGGGTCGATTAAATGTTGCGTGCCGTCGCGTTCACACACGGCGTAATCACCGTTGAAACCGATAACTTGCATTGGGATTCCTAGGCACATGGGTGATTTTTTACCTTACGTTGGGTTAGATTTTTAATGCAATGGCTCAAGAATACCTAAGTCTTTACAGATTTTTCGAGCTAACAATTCGTTAATTTCTCGATGACGTGGAATGGTCGAAACTTTTTGTTCTTGTCGATTAACATAAATGGTGTGATTGCCACCTTCTCGCAAACATTCACAACCGCGTTGTTCTAAATACCGCAACAAGTCCCGCCGCTTCATGCAAAAGCCATATCCATATCAAAAGTTTCTTTGATGAATTCCTGTCCTCGCAACGATTCTTCTGCTAAAAAACGATTCGCTTCGATAACCATTGCGATGGATTCCATCAAATTCGTTCTCGCTTCTTCTAACGTTTCACCTTGCGTATTTGCACCGCTTAATTCTTCTACAAAGGCAATGTAACCTTCGGGAACTTTTTGAAAAATAGCTGTTAATTTCATTGTGTTTTTTCCTTTGATTGAGTTGAACAACAACCCGCATCTTACCGCGTGTTGCTGAACTCAAACTACTTATCAAACGTAAAAATCAATACTTCCCCCGAAAATCAACAGGCACAGCCACCGCACCATCAAGCGTTTGCGGCGGCATGATTTTAATATCGGGTGCAAAAATCACCCGTTCATCACCCAACCGACACGCCACCGTTTCAGAGGGACGCTCATTTTCATAACGCGAAATATCCAGCATCGGGTCAGCGAGCATCACCGCCTCCAAAATTTCAAGCGGCTCAATGCCAAACGTTTTCAAATAATTCAACGCCAACGTGATCGCAGGTTGAATTTGCGCTTTCACAACAGGGCGCAAACTGCCGCCAAAATCTTCCAATTCAATAGGTTGCACGCCAATCAACAACAAATGTTTCGGATAATCACCCAGCAATTGCGCCATCGCTAACACTTCTTGAAAGCCCGTTTGATGCAAACTCATTTTTTTCGCGCCTAAAAAATTCGGCACATCGTCATCGTGAATTTGATGCAAACTTCCCGCAGGAAAACCAAAATCTATCGCGTCAAACACAATCAAAATATCGGCTTGCTGAACATGCTCGACGAGATAAATGCCTTGCGTGCCGCCATCCATCACGGTGACGTTTTCAGGAAAAACGTAATTTTTCAAAAGTTGCTCAACCACACGCACGCCAAAACCTTCATCCGCCCAAAGCAAATTCCCAATGCCGAGCAATAAAACGTTTGGCTTAGTCATCGGCTGGCGCATCGTCTTTAAAGGTTCGATAACCTGTCACCATCGTTTTGAGCATACTTTGGCGCGACAATTTATCTTCTCGAATCGCTACATAAATATGCGCGATAACAAAACAAATAATTGCCCACATAATCAAATGATGCCAACTGTGAACACTTTGACTTTCGCCAAACAACGGAATTACCCAACTGCTAAATAACGTGTGTTGCCAAGTGTCTTGTCCCGTGCCTTCGCCATAAAGCGCAAAGCCCGTCACAATCATAAACAGCGTTCCCCACACCAAAATAAAGTGCATGAACAGTAACGCGAGCGGATTATGTCCCACATATTTACGCGGCTGTTTATCGATGAAGCTGTACCACAAAATCTCATGCCAAACGCCCACCCAAAATTTTTGTGTAAAAAGCGGCGGCAAAAATAATTGCCGAGCGTATTCATTACCTGCGTAAGCCCAATAAATCCGAAACAACAAGCCAATGGCTAAAATATAGCCTGCCGCAAAATGCGCGAATCGAATGTAGCCCATCATAAAATGGTCAGACGCTTCGCCGCCCACCGATGCCAACGGATTAGCAATTAAATAACCTGTTACTGCCAAAACCGTAATGGCTAACGCATTCAAACTGTGCCAAAGACGTACTGGAATTTCATAAACATAAACTGCTTTTGGGATTTCCACTGCGTTACTGCTCATGATTGTGACTCCGTTAGATTTTTAAACGAACTGCTTGCGGTTTAAGCAACAACGCACCTAAAACCAAACCGATGTTATTTAAAATGGTCGTGGCAAAGATAAAACCGAAAGCGTAATTGTTAAGCGTTAAGCTGTGCGTGAAAAGATGCAACAACGTGAAACTTGCACATAATCCAATCGTTAAACCGATGGCTAATTTAAAACGACTGGCTAAAAATCCCACGCCAACCATTAACAAGATATGGTCTAAACCCAAAAACGGGTGTGTGAAACCGCTTAAAAAATCACTCACTTCGTGCAAACCTTCGTGTGCTGACGCAGCCGTTGCAAATAAAGTGAAAAAAAGTAATGCGGCAAATTGTGAAATATATTTATTCATGAGTTATCTCCTAAAAATGGGAAAGTAAATGTTACGCCAATAATGTGAAAATTAGCGGACTTTCACTTGCGTTAATTCTGTCCCATCTGGACTTATAACGTGCGTCGAACAGGCAAGACACGGATCAAAACTGTGCAACGTGCGTAAAATTTCAACAGGTTCTTCGGGACGTTCAACTTTGGTATTCATCAACGCCGCTTCAAATGCCCCGATATTTCCCGCTTCATCACGCGGTGAACCGTTCCACGTCGTTGGCACAACGCATTGATAATTTTCGATTTTCGCATCTTTAATCACCAGCCAATGTCCCAACGCGCCACGCGGTGCTTCAGTAAAACCAACACCTTTAACATGACTGTCCCAAGTATCGGTTTGCCATTTCGTGACGTTTGCGGTAGCTAAATCGCCTGCTTTGATATTTGTGACCAATTTGTCCATGAAATAACGCATTTTCCCCGCCGCCCATTGCGCTTCCAAACCACGCGCTGCTGTGCGTCCTAGCGTTGAAAACAATGCGGTGACGGGAACATCTAACGTTTTCAAAACGAAATTGATTTGTTCGGTAATTTCTTTATTGCCTTGCGCGTAACCAATCACATAACGCGCTAATGGCCCGACTTCCATTGCATGACCACGCCAACGCGGGGCTTTAATCCACGAGTATTTTGCGTTTTCGTCGAGTTCTTGAATGTTGGTTTTTGTGCCTTTGGTTTTATTACCCAATTTGAAATGCGGCTCAGTGATGCCATCCCACGGATGCAAGCCTTTCAAATCGTCGGGGTACGCATACCACGAATGCGGCACAAACTCTTGAATTTGCTCAGGGTCACGCAAATCGACTTCGTGAACTTTGCTCAAATCGCCGTTGATAATCGCGCCACGCGGCATGAGTAAATTGCTCGCAGAATAATCGTTGGCTTTGTCAGGAATATCGCCGTAAGACAATAAACTTGTGCCAGACAAACCGCCGCCATAAAGCCAACCTTTGTAATAACCCGCAATCGCCAGTAAATCAGGAATATAAACTTGGTCAATAAAGGTAATACTTTGGTCGATAAGCGAAGAAATTAGATTTAGCCGTTCCATGTTAATCGCGCCAACTGCGCCAACACCGTCAACGTTAATTGCACACGGAACGCCACCGACTAACCAATTTGGATGCGGGTCTTTGCCACCAAAAATGGTGCGAATTTTCATGATGTCTTTTTGAAAATCCAACGCTTCTAAATAATGCGTCACCGCCATCAAATCTGCTTCGGGCGGCAATAAATAGGCAGGATTTGTCCAATAACCATTTTTGAAGGGCCCTAATTGCCCTGATTCAACAAATTTTCTAATGCGCGTTTGTACGTCACGGAAATAACCAGGCGACGATTTTGGATTGTGTGGCGAAATTTTTTGCTGTAATTCAGACGTAGCTTGCGGGTCAGCTTTCAACGCATTAACAGGATTCACCCAATCGAGCGCGTGCAAATGATAGAAATGCACCAAATGGTCTTGCACCTGCAACGTTAATTGCATGATGTTGCGAATCGAATTCGCGTTTTCAGGAATCGAAATTTTCAGCGCATCTTCCACCGCACGAACCGAAGTCAGTGCGTGTGTTCCCGTGCAAACACCACAAATTCGTTGCACAAATGCCCACGCATCACGCGGGTCACGACCTTTTAAAATGACTTCTAAACCACGCCACATCGTGCCGCTCGAAACGGCGTTGCGGATGATGTTGTTTTCGTCGATATTCACTTCGCAACGCATGTGACCTTCGATGCGCGTCACAGGATCAACCACAATGCGCCGTCCGCCCGTGTCTAAGTTGTAACCATTTGGGGTAATGATAGCGGTCATTTTTGTTCTCCTTGTGATTGAGCGCGTTTGAGAGCGGTAATACCAGCGTGAGCTGCCACACCTGCTGTGACAACCCCTGCGGCAATGCCACCGACTTTGTCGGCGTTAGCTTCAATACCGAATTGGTTAATGTTTGTGACACGTTCGTAAAAACTGCCTTTATCCCAAAAACCATCTTCTGAACAACCTAAACAACCGTGACCTGATTGAATCGGGAACGATACGCCTTCATTCCAACGCATGGTCGAACAAGCGTTATACGTCGTCGGACCTTTGCAACCCATTTTGTATAAACAATGACCTTGACGCGCCGCGTCGTCATCCCAACTTTCGACAAACTGCCCCGCGTCGAAATGCGGACGGCGATAACATTTATCGTGAATGCGTTGGCTGTAAAACATTTGTGGTCTGCCTTGCGCGTCGAGCGTTGGCAACTTATCGAACGTTAAAAGATAAGTGACAACCGCCGTCATGACTTCGGCAATCGGTGGACAACCAGGGACTTTGACAATCGGCTTGTTGGCTAAATTAGGAATTTTATGTGTTGGTGTGGCACGAGTAGGATTTGGTTTTGCGGCTTGAACGCAACCCCACGATGCACACGAACCCCATGAAATAATGGCTTTGCAGTTTTCAGCAGCATAACGCAATTGTTCAACAAACGGCTTACCGCCAATGATGCAATACATTCCGTCTTCGCCTAATGGCGCGTTGCCTTCGACGGCAAGAATGTAATTGCCTTTATATTTTTCAACGATTTCACTGACAATCGATTCGGCTTCATGTCCAGCAGCCGCCATAATCGTGTCGTCGTAATCAAGTGAAAGCATCGACAAAATGACATCTTTAGCCAGTGGATGACCTGAGCGAATGAACGATTCTGAGCAACAAGTACATTCCAAACCGTGTAGCCATAAAACGGGAATACGCGGTTTTGTTTCCATTGCGTGAGCAATTTTCGGTGCGAAAGCGGGTGCAAGTCCTAACGAAGCCGCCGTTAAACTGCAAAATTTCAAAAAGCTACGCCGCGAAATGCCTTGCCGCCGCATGACATCGTAAAAAGTTTCATCCATCACTGACTCCTCAAGTTAATCCTATTCTTAATAAACTGTATTGATAGGTTGAAAAAATGATAGCAAGCAGTGTGCCTGGTAGAAATGCTTGTAATTCGGGGATTGTTGATGTTCGTAACGCAACAAAATGACAATTTTTGTTGCGTTATTCATAATTCATTGTCGCATTTTTAAACGCGAAGCAATGCCTTTGCCATTTTTTCAGAAAGTTGTTCTTCAACAAATTGCGGTTCGTTTGGTGGATAAAAGGAATCTTCGTGATATTCCAAACCGTTTTCTTCAAAAAGGGCGCGTAATTCTTTCATTTTTACAGCCGCTTTTAATTTTTCGCCGAGTTCTGGATTGGCTTTCGCTTTTTCAGAAAATTCTTTAATTGCTTTAACGCTCATGGTGTAACTCCTCTGGTAAAAAATTGATAAATAAAAATGGATTTGCTTTTAACCTTCCATCACTTTGACGTAAGCACGACGCAATAATTCAAGTTCTGCGGGCGATTGACGACGTAGTTCAGTTAACGTTTTGAGTTTTAAATGACGACTTTCGAGTAATTTATGAGGCGGGTCGAGCAAGGTAAATCGTGCTAAATACACCGTAATCACACCATTCGGCGTGTCAACACGCTCACAAAAAGTCGGTTCGATTTTCAACAAATCATCGTCTAAATCTAAATGCTGATTGATGGCTTTGAGTAATAACGCGGGATGCAGGTTGATTTCGCTGATTTCAGTTTCTTCAGATTCGAGAATTTCAGATAACGCGGGCAACGCTTCAGGAAAACAAATGCCGCCGTTTTCTTGTTGAGCAAATAAAACTAACGCGCTGATGTCGCCTTTGTAAAAAAGTAGCAAACGGTGATTTTCAAAGAGATTAGACATTGCCATAATTATCCCAAAGCGGTTTGTAGCTGGTATCAAGGCGCGACAAACGGTTGCTCACTTGTTCGAGCAACGCATATTTTGGAAAACGCCCGCGATTATTGGTGTACCACAAATCCATTTCGGTTTTTAGTTGCACACGTTGCGCGGCACATTCGGTAATTTGTTGTTTCAACCACGTCATGCTATTTGTGGGCGTTAATTCTGCGACGCGATAGCACAAACCATGATTAAAAATTCGCACGCCACCGCCTTGCGCCGCCGTTTGGTATAACAACGATTCATCTGTCACGCCAACGCCTGCGAGATAATCAATTCCGAATTCGTGCAATTGCGGCAACCAAGGCGTTGTCGCGCCCATTAAAACGGTTTTGGCATTGGTCGCCAATTCAGCAAGACGCGGAAACGTTTTGTTTGGAAGTGAACTCGCCGTTAAAAATACCCAATCTGCATCGGGCAATAAAAATTCACACGCACTGCTAGGCAAATCGTCGCCAGTCGGTTGTTTCTCCAAAACACTCAGTTGCATTAAATCTTGGTATTGTTCAATGTTTGGATAATGACCGATGACAACGACTTTTTTACCTTTTAATTGCGGTAGGAAATAATCAAAAACGGCGAGATTTGGGTGTTGCGACGTGTTATCGAGTGCAACAGAATCGGGTAATGAGCGATTATTCAGGCAACTGTTAATTGCCGCCATTGCAATCGTGGCTTTATGAGGTTGCCATTCCAAAATCCACGCGGCTAAATCTTTGAGCGGCTTGCCCACTAAATCGCCTGACCACGGCAATGTTCGCGTGGCAAAATGCGGACTCATCGCTAAACCCGTGCCGTGTTTGCTTTGGCAAAGCGTCCAAACCAAGCCAATCATTAACTTATCAACGACCGCATCTGTGTCGCAATGGTCAAGCAATAATTCGTAAATGTATTTTGGATTTGTCATTGCGGCAATTCGAGTAATTTCGCTTCGGTTTTGATATTGTTTTCGTGTCCCCAAGCGTTAATCGCTTCGACAAAAA
>CAZLGN010000013.1:2666-21187 GCA_964558865.1 uncultured Methylomagnum sp. | reverse complement strand
ATTCGAGATAGTGCTTTTCGTATTGGTAAAGCAAATCGAGTTTTGATTTTGTTTCGAGTAATCCTTCTGGTGTTTGTTGCTTGGATAATTCTGCCACGCTTTCTAAAAGAAAAATATGAAGTAAGCGATTTTGTTCGTCATCACTAAGTTTAGTATCGGGATTTGCTACGTTGTTAGTTTTACTTTGAATGTGTTGCAACATCTCATCAAGCCTTATGTTCACGAGCGTTGCAAATTCTTTAACCGTTCTAACTGCCATTTTGTTTTCCTTTTGTTTATTTTAACGCTTCAAAACATAGTGCCGATTTGGACTATTTTTCAGCGCGTTCACTTTTTTCAAATTCAAGTCGTCCTGCTTCTTGATAAAGTTCTGCAAGAGCCGCTGCTGCTTTTTCATAAAAACGCTTTAAGTTTTCTTCTTTTCTGATGAGCGGGTGAGAACCTAAAAATTGATAAATGTACTCTGAAGCAACAAAAGCTCTATCCATAAACTCAAAATAATGTCCCTCATTGATTTCCAAGCAATCATCGTCTTTTATTAACACCTCTTTTCCATCAATAATTTTTTCTTCCAAAATTGGGCGTTTGAATGCTTGCAAAAAATAACGAATATCTTCTCTTAATTCTGCAACTGACGCGCCACTGGGATTTATTGAACTTTCCGTCCAACCAGAAATAGAATTACCTTCGTAATAAACCTCATGGATTTCATATTGTGACGAATCATTATCAGAAAAAGTTTTTTTGATGATGCGGTAATTCCAAGTCATTGTGTTTCCTTTTATTTCTAAAGCGATTCAACAATCCAAACACCATCCGAATTTTTCACTAAAACCGCCGTGCAATTCAATTCCGTCGCGCCACCAATTTGATTTGGTAATTGTTGAACCACAGCACGACCTTGAGCGCGATAATCACGAATCGTTTCACATAAACTCACGTCGTCAGCAAACGGTGCGAATATCAATTCGCGTTCGGGTTGTTCAATGCCATTTTGTTTATTGAGAGCCGTTAAAACTTTTAAATCTGCACTAAAACCTGTTGCGGGACGTTCACGCCCGAAGATTGCGCCGATATTATCGTAACGTCCGCCGCGAGCGATTTCTTTACCGATTGATGGGACAAATGCCGCGAAAACAACGCCCGTGTGATAGTGATAACCACGCAATTCTGCTAAATCAAAACTGATTGAAAGCGACGGAAAATAACGCGCCAATGCGGTTGAAATGGCATCTAAATCGTCTAAGGCTTTTTGAGCCTTTGCAGATTTAAACAAATCGCGGGCTTTTGCAAAAATGGTTTTGTCACCGTTCAATTCAGATAATTTCAATAAAGACGTTTTTAAATCGTCTGTTAAATTATAAATTTCGAGCAATTCTTTTAATTCGGGACGCGCTTTGCGTTGCAGCACATCAAATAATTCACTTTCTTGAGCGTGCGTTAAATTAGCTTCTTCTGCCAAAGCGCGATAAATGCCAACGTGACCTAAATCTAAATGCACATTTAAAACGCCAGACATCGCAAGCATTTCGAGCATCAAACGAATCACCTCTAAATCGCTTTCTTTGCCTGCGTGACCATAAAGTTCTGCGCCGATTTGCATCGGAGAACGTGATTTTTCAAGCGCGTCGCCGCGTGTGTGCAAAATCGTTCCGACATAACACAAGCGTGTTGGATGATTATTTTTTAAATTATGAGCGTCAATTCGCGCCACTTGCGGAGTCATATCAGCCCGAACACCGAGCATTTTCCCGCTGATTTGGTCAGTTAATTTAAACGTTTGCAAATCCAATTCATGACCCGAACCCGTCAACAACGAATCCAAAAAGTCGATAAACGGCGGCACCACCAATTGATAACCCCAATTCTCAAACGTTTGTAATAATGTTGCGCGAAGAATTTCTAAACGTTGCGCTTCGTCTGGAAGCATTTCATCTATGCCGTCGGGCAGTAACCAAGCATCTGTTTGCATTCTGTTTTCCATTCAAACAAAACGCCCCGTGATTTGGAGCGTTATTTTTCATTTATTGTAGGGGCGGATTGTATCCGCCCGCAAATTCGCAACTTCAAAGGTGACGTTATTGGCGGGCGCACACAGTGCGCCCCTACGTTTATTTTCGATTTTTAAAATACTGGAAGAAATCGGAATTAGGTTCTAACACCAACGTACTCGAACTGGTGAACGTCTTTTTGTAAGCGTTCAAACTGCGATAAAACGTGAAAAACTCGCTGTCTTGATTATAGGCTTTGGCATAAATATCTGCCGCCGTTGCATCGCCTTCACCGCGTAATTTTTCAGCATCTCGATACGCATTTGCTAACGTCACGACACGTTGTCTATCTGCGTCGGCGCGAATTCGTTCAGCCGCTTCGGCACCTTCAGAACGGAATTCACGCGCCACTCGTTCACGTTCAGCTTCCATTCGGCGAAATACCGACGTACTCACTTCTTCGGGCAAGTCGATTCGCATTACTTGCACATCGACAATTTCCATTCCCAACGCTGCCGCAGGAGCTTTCGCATTTTTAATTAACAATTCACGAATTTCACCGCGATCAGTCGAAACCAATTGTTTGATGTTACGTTTTCCGAATTCGCTACGAAATAAATCTTTCACGATTTGATCTAAACGCAAATTCGCTTGATCGGTATCGCCAGCAACCACGGTGTAAAACGTTTTCACGTCGCCGATTTTCCATTTTACAAACGAATCCACGATGACATTTTTCTTTTCAGCGGTTAAAAAACGTTCGGGTTTTGAATCCATTGTTTGAATTCGCGCGTCAAAATGTTTGATGTTGTTAATCAAGGGCAACTTAACGTGCAAGCCCGCCGCGTAATCGTCTTTTACGATTTCACCCAATTGAAATTTAATCGCTCTTTCGCTTTCACTGACTGTAAAAACGCTCATCATGCCAACTAAAAACACACTCGCCATACCTAATACGATTTGGTTTGGATTCATTTTAACGTCCTCTCATCGTTTTGGCGACCGCGAATTGCGGAATGTTCAATGCTTGGCACTTGAATCGGCGAGTTATTGTTTTGTGAAATGATAGGCTGTTCAATTGTCGCAGAAGAAACGTGCGGCGCATTTATAATAGGTGCATTATTTGTCGCGGTTTGTGGGGGCGCAATCATTTTATCGAGCGGCAAATACATCATGTTATTACCGTTTTTAACATCAACAATCACATTATTTGTGCTGCTCAAAACGGATTCCATTGCGTCAATATATAAGCGTTTGCGAGTCACTTCAGGAGCTTTCGCATATTCAGTTAAAAGTTGTGAAAAACGACTGGTTTCACCTTGTGCTTGTGCAATAATTTGTTCTTTATAACCTTCGGCTTCCTGCATTTTACGAGCTGCCGCGCCACGCGCTTTCGGAATCACATCGTTCGCATAGGCTTGCGCTTCATTGATTAAACGTTGTTCATCTTCACGCGCTTTAATCGCATCGGCAAACGCATTTTGAACTTGTTCAGGTGGTTGCGCGTCTTGTAAATTCACGCTGGTAATTTGAATGCCAGAATTGTAGCTGTCCATCACTTGTTGAATTTCTTTTTTGATTTCAGCGACAATTTCACCACGTCCCTCCGTCAAAATAAAATCCATTGTGCTGCTACCGACTACGCCACGTTGTGCGCTTTCGGTGACGTGTTTTAAGGTTGCGGCAGGATTAGCAACGTTGAAAATAAAGGCTTTTGCGTCTTTCACTTGGTATTGAACCGCTAAACGGACATCAACATAATTTTCGTCTTTCGTGAGCATTAACGCTTCTTTAGGAACAGAACCACCGTTCACTAAATCGCCGCTACCGTTACTTCGATAACCCACTTCAATGAAACGTTGTTGTTTGACATTGACCAACGCAACTTGTTCAATCGGGGCGGGCAAGTGCCAATTTAAACCCGCTTGTGTGGTGCCGATATATTTACCGAAGCGCGTTTCAACACCGTGATTTCCTTCGTCAACAATGTAAAAACCACTCAATCCCCAGATAATTCCCGCGCCAACAACTAATAAACCTAAACCTTTAAGTGAATTTCCCGAAAAATCATCACCATTCCCACCACCCTTGTCACCACCAAAAATTTGTTCCAATTTTTTTTGTAGTGAACGAATAGCCTCGTCTAATTCAGGTGCCTCGTCATTTGCGCTGCGCCCACTCCACGGGTCTTTTTTACCGCTACCCGGTTCATTCCACGACATAGTTACTCCGTTTTTGTTATTCATAATGTTTTAAGTTGCCAAATGTTTTGCAGCGTCATTTGTGATATATCTTTTGCACTAAATTATAAAACCATCGCGGTCGAAATAAGACCACAAACATGAGTCCTAAACCTGAAATCGGTACAGGGCCAATTTCTAAAATTGTTATCAGTAACAATGCAAATACACACAAAAGGCGAAATAAAAGGTTTTGAAACGATACGGGGTATTTCATAGCAATTGTTGCGTATCGACCGTGTTTAAGTTGAGCTATTCTAAAGAGGCAAGCCGCAACGTTCAAGGCAAAACTTGCTTTCACGTTTTTCAGTTATAATTCACTAACTTCTTTCACGTTATAAAAGGCTCAATTATGAAAATGTCCGCTCAAGAATTTATCAATTGGAAATCAAAACGTATTACATTGTTAGCCATGTCTGGTGCTGGTAAGACAACTCTCGCTGATAAACTGCCAAAAACCAAGTGGTATCACTATTCAGGCGATTACCGCATTGGCACAAAATATCTCAAAGAACCCATTTTAGACAATATCAAACGCCACGCGATGAGCGTCCCCTTTTTACGCGAATTATTGCGCTCGGATTCGCTTTATATCAAAAGTAAAATTTCATTTGATAATTTAAATGCGGTCTCAAGTTATTTAGGTAAATTAGGCGATGCAAACCAAGGCGGATTACCGTTACAAGAATTTAAACATCGGCAATTATTACACCGTCACGCTGAAATTGAAGCAATGAAAGATGTGCCGACGTTCATTCACAATGCCGAAGATATTTACGGTTATCATCATTTTATTAACGACGCGGGCGGTAGCGTTTGCGAGTTAGATTGTGCCGAAACGTTAGAAATTTTGGCGCAAAATACGCTGATTATTTACATTCGAATTCCGACTGAACTCGAACAAACGATTATTGATCGTGCTAAAAGTGATCCGAAACCGTTGTATTACCGCGAAGCGTTTTTAGATGAAAAATTGACCGAGTTTTTAACGCTGAAAAATTACGCTTCCACAGATGAAATGCCGCCAGACGAATTTGTTTCTTGGGTTTTCCCCGAATTATTTAAATCACGAGTGCCGCGTTACGAAGCGATTGCCGCGCAATATGGCTATGTTATCGATGGTAATGACATGGCAAAAGTTGAAAACGAAGACGATTTTATTGCGTTGATTGCGAGCGCGTTGGCAAAACAAACAGGTTAAGGAGGGCAATCGATGCCTTTAGTTGCACATACTGATTTACCGACTTTTGAACGCCTGCGCGAAGAAGGCGAAGAAATTATTGACGCAGATCGCGCCAGTCATCAAGAAATCCGTGAAATCCACATTGGTTTGTTAAATATGATGCCCGATGCGGCATTGGAAGCAACCGAACGGCAATTTTTTCGTTTAGTTGGCGCGTGTAATCAAATCGCGCAATTTCATATTCACCCTTTCACTATCGACGGCTTAAAACGTAGTCCCGAAGCGCAAGCGCATATCGACAAATATTACGAACCGTTTTCTAAAATCAAAGCTGACGGTTTAGACGCGCTGATTATTAGCGGTGCAAATGTGACGGGAGAATTTTTGCCTGATGAAGATTTTTGGCTGCCATTAACGGAAGTTTTTTCGTGGGCAAAAGAAAATGTCACGTCAATTTTGTGTTCTTGTTTGGCGACACACGCGATTATTCAGTATTGCTACGGCGTGGCGCGAACCCGTTTGCCAGAAAAAAAATGGGGCATTTTTTCACACACGTTAATCGACAGAGCGCACCCGTTAGTGGTTGAAACGAACACCCGTTTTGATGTGCCACATTCGCGTTTTAACGAGATTTTTCAAAGTGAAATGGAGCAGCATGGACTTCGCGTTTTAGCGATTGGCAAAGATTCAGGCGTGCATTTAGCCACCAGCGCGGATGGTTTTCGGATTGTGTTTTTTCAAGGGCATCCCGAATACGATGACATTAGTTTGCTAAAGGAATATAAGCGCGAAGTGTTGCGTTTTTATCGTGGTGACTGTGCTGATTATCCGCCCTACCCTGAAAATTATTTTAATGAAACGGTGCAAGAAATTTTTACCGACTATGGGCAGAAAGTCACTGCAGCGAAGTTGAATCAGCAACCATTTCCTGAATTTCCTGAAGCCGCAGTAAGCAAGTATATCGACAACACTTGGCGCGATACGGCAAAAGCGGTTTTTAATAATTGGCTCGGTAAAATTTATCAAATCACCCATCAAGACAGACGGATTCCGTTTATGGCTGGCGTGAATCCTCAAAATCCGTTGAATTTGTAATCCAAAAAAGGTAACAAAAATGAATAATCGCGCAAAGTTCTCAGGCGCAAAACGCATCGTCATTAAAATCGGTAGTTCGCTACTTACCAAAGGCGGCAAAGGTTTAGACAAAATCGCTATTGCCGATTGGGTCAAACAAATGGCAATGCTACGCAAACAAGGCATAGACATCATTTTAGTTTCTTCGGGTTCAGTCGCCGAAGGTGTTTGGCGGTTGAATTTGAAAACACGCCCGACCACGTTGCATGAATTACAAGCCGCCGCCGCTGTTGGACAAATGGGTTTAGTGCGCGTGTTTGATGATACGTTTCAACAACACGGTTTGCACGCTTCGCAAATTTTGCTGACGCACGATGATTTATCGAATCGCCAGCGTTATTTGAATGCTCGCAGTACGCTTTTAACCTTGTTGAATTTTGGCGTTGTTCCCGTCATTAACGAAAACGATACCGTTGCGACGGAAGAAATTCGTTTTGGCGATAACGATACGCTTGCCGCGTTGGTTGCAAACTTAGTTGAAGCCGATTTATTGATTATTCTCACCGACCAACAAGGTTTATTTACCGCTGACCCCAGCGTCAATCCTGATGCGACACTAATTTCTCAAATCAACGTTGATGACGACCGTTTAGAAAGTATGGCGGGCGACAGTCGCAGTGGTTTGGGCAAAGGTGGAATGTCTACCAAAGTGCGTGCCGCTAGATTAGCTGCCCGTTCTGGCGCGGCAACGATTATTGCGGCGGGTGCTGTGAACGATGTCATTCACGCTATTTTGAACGGCGAAGAATTAGGCACACACTTTTTGCCAGACATGGAACCATTATTGGCTCGCAAACGCTGGTTAGCGGGTCAATTACAAGTTAAAGGGCAGCTAGTTTTAGACAGTGGCGCGGTGGAAATGCTGAAAAATAACGGTAAAAGTTTGCTCGCTGTCGGTGTGAAATGGGCAACAGGACAATTTGAACGCGGCGAATTAGTTTCGTGCTTAGACTTAAATGGTGTTGAAATTGCTCGCGGTTTGGTCAATTACGGCAGCGCAGAAACGCAGTTAATCAAGGGAAAAAGTAGCACAGAATTTGAAGCCTTACTCGGTTACGCGGACGATTTAGAGCTTATTCATCGCGATAATTTAGTGTTGATTTAACATTGAAAAACGAAAGGAAAAATCATGATTAAAGTAGGCATTGTGGGCGGCACAGGTTATACGGGCGTGGAATTATTACGCATTTTAGCGTTGCATTCAGGCGTAAAAATTACCGCTGTCACATCGCGTTCGGACGAAGGAACTCGCGTCGATGCGACGTATCCAAATTTGCGCGGTTATTTAGGGGATTTGACGTTTTGTGCGCCGACGTTGGAAGAACTGTTTTTGTGCGACGTGGTTTTTTTCGCTACGCCAAACGGCACAGCAATGTTAATGGCAGCAGAATTATTAAAAAGCGGCATTAAAGTTATCGATTTGTCGGCAGATTTTCGCTTAAAAAACGTGGCGGAATGGGAAAAATGGTACGGCATGACGCACGCTTGCTCAGATTTAGTGGCGCAAGCGGTTTATGGTTTGCCAGAAATTCATCGCTCCACATTGAAAAATGCGGCTTTAATTGCCTGTGCGGGATGTTATCCAACGGCGGTGCAATTAGGATTTTTACCGCTTTTGGAAAAAAATTATGTCGATTTAAAGCTGATTGCTGACGTGAAATCGGGCGTGAGTGGCGCGGGACGCAAAGCGGAACTTGCTACGTTGATGAGTGAAACAGGCGAAAGTTTTAAAGCCTACGCGGTTTCAGGTCATCGTCATTTACCTGAAATTATCCAAGGCTTAACTGCAATGGCAAAACAAGACGTGAAGTTAACGTTTGTGCCACATTTAACACCGATGATTCGTGGCATTCATGCCACGTTATACGCGAATTTAACAACCGAAATCAGTGCTGAAGAATTACAAACGCTTTACGAAAATTGTTATGAATCCGAAGAATTTGTTGATGTTTTACCGTTTGGTTCACATCCAGATACACGCAACGTTCGAGGCAGCAACCGTTGCCAAATCGCGCTGCATTTACCTCAAGGCGGAAAAACATTGGTGATTTTGTCGGTGATTGATAATTTGGTTAAAGGCGCGGCAGGTCAAGCGGTGCAAGCGATGAATATCCGTTTTGGTTTGCCAGAAAATCAAGGATTAACAACCGTAGCGTTGTATCCGTAATTCTTGACCTAAATACTAGGAATAGCCATAATTCAAACTACTTTTTACTTTTAAACAGGCGATTTATTTATGACCACTCCCATTATTTTTAGCGACAGCGCAGCAGAAAAAGTTCACGAATTGATTGTCGAAGAAGGCAATGATAATTTGAAATTGCGTGTTTATGTTTCAGGCGGCGGCTGTTCGGGCTTTCAATACGGTTTCACGTTCGATGAAGAAGTGAACGACGATGACACGCAAGTTGAAAAAAATGGTGTTACGGTGTTGATTGACTCGACCAGTATTGGTTATTTGACGGGCGCAGAAATTGACTACAAAGACGATTTAAATGGCTCACAATTTGTCATTCGCAATCCAAATGCCACAACGACTTGTGGTTGTGGCTCATCGTTTTCCGCGTAATTAAGTTTATCTGGGCGCGAGTTCAATCGCGTCCATTTTTTAGCCTTTATTTGTTGTCGGTAAAGGAAATAACAATCGAAATGTTGTTCCTGCACCGAGTTCTGAATCAATCAAAATATGCCCATCTGCATGACGAACGATTCCATTCACCACTGACAACCCCAAGCCAGTTCCTTCGCCGACACTTTTTGTTGTAAAAAATGGGTCAAAAACGTGCAGTTTTGATTCTTTATCAATCCCCGTGCCACTATCTGAGACGCTTAATTCAATGAAACTTCCAGTTATTTGCGCGTAACACGAATCGCAATGACAATCCAAATTATGGACAGTTTGAAGCTGAATTTTGATAATACCATTTCGCTGTTTTTTCATAGCATCACGCGCATTCACCAACAAATTTGTCATCACTTGATGCATATCAATCGCGTCAATATCAACGTTTAGTGTTTGATCTAAATTCAATTCGATTTGGAATTTACTTGTTAATCCCGCACGCAACATATTTACCACTTCTTCTATGACTTGAAATGTGGGTTTTATTTCTTTGATTTTTTTGTCCGATTTTTGACGCGAATAAGTCAGCATTTTATTGATTAACTCAACGGCGCGTCTCGCGGCAATTTCAACTTGTTTGACGTTATAACTTAGCTCTGTTTTTATAGGACCATCAGGCATATCGTCGCCAATATCACCATTAAACTCGTTGTAGCCTAAAATGCTCGCCAATACGTTATTAAAATCGTGAGCAATACCAGCAGTTAAACGTCCAATGCTGTCTAATTTTTGCATTTGGTTCACTTCTTGACGCAAAATTTCATTACGATTTTCCATTTCTTTGCGCTCTGAAATATCGTGAAAAAACACAAATAAACTGCCGTCATGCAGCGTCGAATAAGATGCGTTAATTTCTGCTGTCCACACAGTTCCATCTTTACGGCGGCGCAAGGCATCAAATGATTTTCCGTTGCTTTCAATTAAATGTTTGAAATTTTCCATTCGTTCTGACAAATTTTCCGATGCGTCCATATCGTAAATTTTCATCTGCATCAATTCGGCTTCTGAATAGCCCGTAATATGACAATACCCTTCACTTACTTCAAAAAAACACCCTTTTGTATCAATGCGACAAAAACCATCCGTTGTTTCAATGACCGCTTTATATTGTGCCGCTTTACGCGCAGTCGTTAATTCAAGAGCTTTCTTTTCAGTAATATCGAAGCGAATGGCGGCATATTTATAAATTTCATTTGTGTCGGCATGAAAAATAGGAAAAACAGTTGCTTGAACCCAATACAAATGCCCATCTTTCGCACGATTGCACACTTCACCACACCATGTATTACCCGAAGTAATTCGTTGCCACAATTCCTTAAAGAATTCTTTTGTGTGAACGCCTGAATTTACGATTCTGTGTGATACCCCCAATAATTCTGATTCGTTGTAGCCTGAAATTTTACAAAATAATTCATTAACCGAAATGATGACTCCGTTTAAATCGGTTTCCGTAATAATGGCAGCTTTATTTAAACCGCGAATTACATCGGCATAAGGTGTTGCAGTGTGTTCAGAATTCATAATTTTAGAATGAGTGAAGAATGACAGTAACGGTCTCTCCGACTTGTACACCTGTACAATCGGCGGGCAGTACGATATAACAATTTGCTGCGCTAGCGGTACTTAAAACGTGTGAACCTTGATGACCCGCAGAGCAAACTTGAAATTCACCTGTTTCAAATTGTTGCAATATACCGCGTTGATATTCTTGCCGCCCGCGTGATTTTTTGAGTGTTACCGCACAAACTGCGGTAATTTGAAACGGTTTTTTGAAATCAGCCCCTGCTAAACGGACTAAAGCTGGTTTAACGATGATGTCGAAAGTTGTCGTGACAGCAACAGGATTGCCAGGAAGACCAAAAAAATAACACGCGCCAATTTTGCCAAACGCTAACGGCTTGCCAGGTTTCATGGCAATTTTCCAAAAATTTACATCGCCACATTCATCTAACACCGCTTTGACAAAATCCGCTTCGCCAACTGACGCGCCACCTGTCGTTATCACAACATCAAATTCGCTAGCGGTATGAAGCAACGTGCGTTTTAAGTTGGCTTTATTGTCTGGAATTACCCCCCCGTCAGTAACTTCGTAATTTGGATTTTGTAACAAACCGTGCAAGCTGTAACGGTTGCTGTCGTAAATTTTACCTCGTGCTAACGGTTCACCTAACGAAACTAATTCGTCGCCTGTCGAAAAATAAGCTATTTTAATTTTGCGAATTATCGCTACATTTTCAACTCCCGCCGACGCTAAAAAACCTAAATCGATGGCTGAAAGTGTTTTACCCGCTTTGCATAGTGTATCGCCAACGCTCACATCTTCACCGATTTCGCGGACATTTTTTTTCAATTTCACATCAACGGGAAATTCGATTTGAGAATCGTGAACGGTGACGTATTCTTGCATCACAACGGAATCGGCATTTTCGGGCAAAACAGCACCCGTGAAAATACGAATACATTCGCCCGTTTTCAAATCACGCTCAAACGGCTTTCCCGCCCAAGACGTACCAACATTCATCAAGGTTGTTGAAAAATGTTCACTCGAAAACGCATAACCATCCATTGCTGCATTGCGTGCCGTCGGTAAATTTATTGGGGCAAAAAGCGTTTCAGCTAACACACGTCCAACAGATTGTTTTAACGGGACAATTTCACTTTCTGTCAGCGGCAAAATCGCGTTATGAATCCGTTGTTGTGCTTCTTCAACAGTAAGTAATGGTTTTTTTTCGGTAGCAACGCAAGATTCTAGGCTCATAATTTCAAAAAAGTGTGCAAAATAAAAGTGGCAATGTCGGTAGGTTGATTTAAATTCAACTGTGGTAAATCGGTCTGTAAAGGCGTATCGGTTGCTATAGCGATAACATTAGCATCGTTAAGATATAAAAGTGGTTTTTTTAAACTGGCACGATGCAATTCAATTTTCGCAAACGGCTCGTGACGAAACCCCTCAACCAAAATCAAATCCGTTTCGTCAGAATTAAACAGCGCAATCTGGTCATTCAAATTTGGTTCGGTTTGTGTTTCGAATTCTTCAATCATTACGCGCCGATATTTTGAAACCAAAACCACTGGCGTTGCGCCTGCTTTTCGCAAACGGAAACTGTCTTTGCCTTCATAATCAATTTCAAAATCGTGATGGCTGTGTTTAATTAAACCCACCCGCAAGTCCGCATTTTTAAGCAAGGGCAAAAGCTGCGTGAGCAAAGTCGTTTTGCCTGTCCCACTTGTAGCGGCAAAACCTAAAATTGGAATGGTAGAATAAGAAATCATAAATGGGATTTTAAGAGGTTTGGTTGTGTTTCAACTTATTTTATTTTTAGTCGCTTTTTTTGCTGTTCACTTATTGTTGAAAAAACCACCTGATATTTTAAAAAAATACGGCAGAATTTTAATTATCAGCTTAATCGGAATGGTATTGACGTATTTGCTAGCCACGGGACGATTGAATTGGTTTTTTGCGTTTATCATGATGACGGCGACGTTTTTATTTCGATTATTGCCTGCTGCGCTGCAACTGATACCGCATTGGTTTCAGGCACATCGTTTGTGGCGACAATGGAAAAATCCAAATTCTTCTAACGAAGAACAAGAACCATCGCGTCCCGCGCATCATTCAGGTGAAATGTCACGCGGCGAAGCCTTAGAAATTTTGGGATTAACGCAGAATGCGAATGAGGCAGAAATTATCGCGGCACATCGAAAATTGATGCAAAAAGTTCATCCCGATCGAGGCGGTTCAAATTATTTAGCCGCTAAAATCAATTTAGCAAAACAGACATTGCTATCGTAATTGTTTCGACCAATCTCGATAATTAAACACTTGTCCTTCGGCGCGAATTTTTTCGCAGTTTTGCAAATCAATTTCCGCATAAACCCATTGCGGTTTATTAAATTCGCCGCTTGCTAAAATACCATTATCAGGAAAACCGTAATCGACGGGCGTATAAATTCCTGCCGCGCCAACATTTACATCGACCGCAGGCGACCAAGGCGCATTATCCACTAATGCGGCTTGTACGACATAACATTGATTTTCCAATGCACGGGCTTGGCAACCAATTTTCACTCGATGAAATCCTGCAAGGGTATCAGTGCAACTCGGCACTAAAATCAAATTCGCGCCTGCTTCGACTTGTTGTCGCGCCAATAAAGGAAATTCGCTGTCGTAACAAATGTTAATCGCAAGCCGCCCAAATTCGGTGTCGAATGTTTTTAATTCGTCGCCTGCGCTGATTAACCAATGTTCATTTTCAAAGCGCGTCATCATCATTTTGTCTTGAAAATCAAACTCCCCACTCGGCATAAACAAATACGCACGATTGTGATAAACGCCTTCTGAAAGTAAAACGGGAAAACTACCCGCTTGAATCACGCATTGATATTCACACGCCAACCCTTGAAACAAATTTAAAAAGGCTTCGTGAACTGTTTGTAATTCAGCAAGCTGGTCATTGAGCGAAGAATAAATGGCTTCCGAAAACAGCGAAGTCAATTCCATCGTGTTGTATTCAGGAAAAAGGAGAATTTTCGCACCTTGTTCGGCGGCTTCTCGAACCCAGCGGATAGATTTGCGTTGATAATTCGCCCATGTTTCTAAAAAACTAATATCGTATTGTGCCGACGCAATTTTAACGTTCATGTTTCAACCAAAAAGTCATTGGTTTAGCGGTTTCTTCGCTATCGTCCAAATCTTTCCAAACGTATTCTGTATGTAATTCGGGATGTTTGACGTAGCCGCGTTTATTCCAAAACGCATCAAGTGGCACATAATCGGCGGGACGACGGGGATGATTTTCAGGACGTTGCACGCAGCAAAAAGCAATGTGTTTAAAACCGCCTAATTCTGCGGCGTGTGCTTCGCGTTCATCAAAAAATTTCACGCCTATGCCCAATCCACGATAATTTTTATTTAGCACGGATTCGCTGCAATAAAAAACTTCATCGAGGTTGTAGCCGTTTTCGAGAAACGGTTTTTGAATTTCGGCGGTTTCATATTTCATCGGCATAGCGGTTGACGCACCAACCACGTTATCACTGTCGAAAGCCAGTACAATTACACTTTCGGGACAATCGAGATATGTTTGCAGATACTTTTTTTCGTACTCAAAATCACCGTCGTATAAGTATGGAAAATCGCGGAAAACGTCAATTCTTAGGCGGGCTAAATCGTGGATGTATGGTGCTAAAGCTGCACCGCTTTTGCGTTCAATACAAATTTTTTTAGTCATAAATTACAACAGGTTAAATTAAAAATAGGTAACTTCTTATAATTTGCAGACAACTATAACATTACCAACTCACAATGCCTCTTTCACAATTATGTTGAAAGTCGGCGCAAGTCTAGTTAAAAATTTAAAATTGTTCAATGTCACATTTGCTTAAAACACGGTTTCTGATTAAACAACCCTCTTTGCTTCTATATTTTTTAACGTTTTCTAACATTTTTTAGTAATACAACTTTTTGATTTTCTGTTATATTTCGGTAAAATTCAATTGCTGACAAACAGTGCTTTGTGACAATAACCAAGCCATTTTTGCTAGTAACGAGATGAGTCTTCGTTTAGGCTTGTGCGTTGGTAGACACATTCCACTCATAACTCGATTATGGGATTCGGCTAACGAAAGTTAAGAAAATGTACGGATGTTAACTGAAACTCTATAGCGGCTACACTCACCTTCACTTCTAAAATAGAAAACAATAATAATGACCGACAATGTATACGCCCACGAAATTCACAAATTTGGTTCAATGGCAGAACTCTGGTGGGACAAACAAGGCGAATTCAAAACCTTGCATGCCGTCAATCCTCTTCGTTTGCAATTCATTCAACAACACATTTCAATCGAAGGAAAGCGAGTTATTGACGTGGGTTGTGGCGGCGGAATTTTAACCGAAGCCTTAGCGCAATGTGGCGCAGACGCATTAGGAATTGATTTGAGCGGTGATTTAATTGATGTTGCAGAATTACACGCGCTAGAAATGGGTGTTTCAACGGTAAATTATCAAAAAATCGCGGTTGAAAAAATTGCCGAAGAACAACCCGAAAGTTTCGATTTTGTAACGTGTATGGAAATGCTAGAACACGTTCCCGATGCGGGCTCAATCGTTTCAGCGTGTGCGAAATTAGTCAAAACTGACGGCTGGGTATTTTTTTCGACCTTGAATCGCAAACCGAAAGCCTTTTTGTTGGCGATTGTTGCTGCCGAATATGTTTTGCAAATGTTGCCCAAAGGCACACACGAATTTAAAACATTTATTAAACCGTCTGAACTTTGTAAAACAGCTAGAACCGCTGGCTTAGAGCTTCAATGCATGATTGGAATTGAATATAATCCGCTGACACAACGTTTTTCGCTCGGCAAAGATATTGATGTTAATTACATTGCAGCGTTCAAAAAAACGGCTTGATAGTTTTTTACCGCTTGGAAAAATCCAAAATATAATCGTTGCAAAAATGCCTAAATTTCAATTACATCCACAACTCGAAAAAGATTGTTTTTTAATCGGAAAATTTGAGTTGTGCCAAATTTTACTAATGAACGATAGCCAATTTCCGTGGTTTATTTTAGTGCCACAGCGTGCAAATATCCGTGAAATTTACCAACTTACACCCGCTGATCAAATCACGTTAATTCATGAATCCAGCTATTTAGCAGAAAAATTAGCAGTAATTTTTAATGCGGATAAATTGAACATTGCCGCTATTGGAAACATCGTTCCGCAATTGCATTTGCATCATGTGGTGCGTTATGAAACGGACAAAGCATGGGCGGCACCAATATGGGGGAAATTTGCTGCTATCCCATATTCAGAACAGCAGCGCGAGGATTTAATGACACGTTTAATGTCGCTGGATTTACTGCACTAAAAACTCGGTAAAAAAAGCATCTTTAAAACCACCACTAGGTAAATGTGTGTAATCTTTTTTCTTGTCTTTTTTGTGTGCAGCAGGAGGAGCCGCTTCGAGAGCTGCGGCTTCGGCTTCTTCATCCACACCTTCAGCTTTATCAATCGTTTTGTGAATCGTTTCAATCGTTGCTTGACGTAACGATTCGCGCTGTTCCATTGTTTGCAAACTGTCTATCTGACGATCGCTAAACAACATAATCAATTCATGTTTAATAGCGGGCATGTGTTTTTTAATTTTTTCGGCAGTTGGTTTGCCTTCAATTAACAGTTGCACGTTAATTGATAAATACTTTTTAGGTTCAACTAAATTCACGACAAATTTTGGCGCGATTTCGACATATTCAATGCCAGTGCCATCACCTTTTCCTTCTTCACCGCCGCCACCTTCATTTGCTAGCGCAAAATTACAAGCAAACATCAAACTAAATAATAAGATAAATAAACGCATAAAAACTCCATCGAATTCAAAAATAGTGGTTCTAGTATAGAGTATAATCGCCGATTTTCGTAACGGCATCGCCGCGTTGACTACAATGAAACTACTCGCTATTGATACCTCCACCGAAGCCTGTTCAGCCGCTTTATTTGTCGATGGTGAAATTTACCAACGCTTTGAAATTACGCCTAAAGCCCACACAAAATTATTGTTGCCAATGATTGAATCGTTGCTTGCCGAAGCAGAATTAAATTTAACGCAGTTAGACGCGCTTGCGTTTGGTTGCGGCCCTGGCTCTTTTACGGGTTTGCGAATTGCAACAGGTGTGGTGCAAGGTTTGGCGTTTGGTGCAAATTTGCCCGTCGTTCCCGTTTCGACGCTTGCCGCCTTGGCACAAAAGCAATCTCACACACTTTCTTTTGTTGCAATGGACGCAAGAATTGGCGAAATTTTTTGGGGAGTTTATCAAAAAAATGCTGATAGTTTTGTTGAATTGATTGGTAAAGAAGCCGTTTTGCCTGTTTCAGAAATTCAATTTCCACTTCCACAAAAAAATGCAATTGGCATTGGTTCTGGTTGGCGCGTTTATGAGACGGAATTGTTAGAAAAAACAGAAGGTTTGGTTTCACAAATAGAAAACGATGTTTTACCACAAGCTAGCGCGATTGCTGAATTAGGTGTTTACGGCTTTCAACGTGGTTTAGCGGTTGCAGCAGAATTCGCGCAACCTGTTTATTTGCGCGATAAAGTTGCTCAAACTGAACTTGAGCGTGCGGCAGCAAAAATGGATAAATCGGCAGCTTTAATGGATAATGCGCCATAATTTTTAGACTATTTGTGACATCATGAAAAAACAACTCGAAACCCTTATTTTTCAAGCCATCGCGGCATTAAAAACAGACCATGTTTTAGCAGACAATTTAAATCCGACAATTCACGTTGAACGCACAAAAGACGCGGCACACGGTGATTTTGCGACAAATATCGCGTTGATGCTTGCCAAACCTGCAAAAACCAATCCGCGCCAACTTGCCGAACAAATTGTTGTCGCATTGCCGACAAATGAAGCGATTTTGAAAGTGGAAATCGCAGGTGCAGGGTTTATCAATTTTTTCATGAATCCAAACGCGCAATATAAAGTCATTGCAGACATTCAAGCAGCAGGCGAAAAATTTGGATTAAGCCAAATTGGCGCAGGTAAAAAAGTTCAAGTCGAATTCGTGTCAGCAAATCCAACAGGCCCGCTACACGTTGGACACGGACGCGGTGCCGCTTACGGTTCAGTTGTTGGGAATTTATTAACGGCAACGGGTTTTGACGTTCACCGCGAGTATTACGTCAATGATGCTGGGCGACAAATGGATATTTTAGCGACCAGCGTTTGGTTGCGATATTTGGAAGCGTGCGGCGAAACATTTACCTTCCCAAGCAATGCGTATCGCGGCGAATATGTGCGCGATATTGCTCAAAAATTAGTTGATGAACACGGCAAAAAATTCGCGCATTCAAGCGAAATTGTTTTTGCAAATTTACCGCTCGATGAACCCGAAGGCGGCGACAAAGAAATTTATATCGACGCGCTGATTTTGCGTGCAAAAGAATTGTTAAATACGGATTATCGCGTGGTTTTCGATACGGGTTTGAACAATATTTTAAGCGACATCAAAGACGATTTAGCTGAATTTGGCACGACGTACAATCAATGGTTTTCAGAACGTTCATTGATGGATAACGGTTCCATTGACAAAGCCTTAGCCGTTTTGAAATCAAACAATTATTTGTACGAAAAAGATGGCGCGATTTGGTTTAAATCGAGCGAATTAGGTGACGAAAAAGACCGTGTGGTGATTCGTGATAATGGTCAACCGACTTATTTCGCGTCCGATATTGCTTATCATTGGAATAAATTAGAACGTGGTTTTGATGTGCTAATCGATATTTGGGGCGCAGATCATCATGGCTATATTCCGCGTGTGAAAGCGGCTTTAATCGCTTTAGGTG
>CAZLGN010000013.1:1258-2566 GCA_964558865.1 uncultured Methylomagnum sp. | reverse complement strand
GCAGATCATCATGGCTATATTCCGCGTGTGAAAGCGGCTTTAATCGCTTTAGGTGCAGATGCGACAAAATTAAATGTGTTGCTCGTGCAATTCGCTAACTTGTGGCGCGGCGAAGAAAAAGTGTCAATGTCCACGCGTTCAGGTGAATTTGTGACTTTGCGCGAATTACGCGATGAAGTTGGCAAAGATGCCGCCCGCTTTTTCTATGTGATGCGTCGCAGCGAGCAACACATGGATTTCGATTTAGAACTCGCCAAATCCAAATCAAACGAAAATCCTGTTTTTTACGTTCAATACGCGCACGCCAGAGTTTGCAGCGTATTCCGTCAACTCGGCGAAAAAGGTTTTACCCAAGATGTAGCATTAGGTATGGCGAATTTAGCAGAATTAAATGCTGAACACGAAACGGCTTTATTAACGACTTTGGCGCGTTATCCCGAAGTGATTGAAAAGGCAGCGACGCAATATGAACCGCATTTGCTCATCAATTATTTGCGCGAATTAGCAACTGATTTCCATACTTATTACAACGCTCATCAATTCATCGTCGAAAGCGACACAGTAAGAAATGCAAGGTTAAATTTGATTACATCGGTGCGACAAGTTTTAGCAAATGGCTTGACGTTATTAGGCATTAGCGCACCTGAAGCAATGTAAATGTCTAATCGAAATAATAAAAATAGAAATAATCGTCAACGCCCGCCTGAAAAATCAGGGGGGGCGTTTAAGTGGATGTTTATAACTGGCTTATTAATTGGCTTCGTGGTTTTCTGCGTGTATTTAAAAAGTAATGGTTTAAAAAAACTTAAACAACATTTACCGCAAAACCCCGTTATTGCTTCTGTTGTGCAAGTCGTTCAGCCCGAAATTGCAGCAGGTTTATCATCAGAAATGGTTGAAAAATTAGAGCAACAGCCCGATTCACTTCCGCCAGAAGTGGCTACAGAGTTAGCAAATGGTGACGCGCCGCAATTTGAGTTTTACACCATTTTGCAAGAAAAAGAAGTCGTTATTCCAGAACATGAAATCATGACTCGAACTCATGCAGAAGTAGTTACTCAACCCGCTGAAATGCCAATTGATTCGGTTGATACCACGCCATCACAAACTATCCCAACAGAAAATTCCGCAAAATCATCTGCAACTTATATGATGCAAGCAGGTTCATTTAAAAATTTTGTTGATGCTGAAAAAATGCGAGCAAATTTAGAAGCAATGGGAATTGAAGCGAGAGTTGAAAAGGGCAAGGTTGGTGAAACAATTTATCATCGCATCAAAATGGGACCTTATGCACAAATGAGTAGTGTC
>CAZLGN010000013.1:0-1248 GCA_964558865.1 uncultured Methylomagnum sp. | reverse complement strand
AATGGCAACGGTTAACTCGATTCGGACAAGATTAAAACAAAGCGGCATTGATGTGATTGTTACTGAAATAGGCTTGCGTTAAATGCAAAATCACAAATTTCTAAAGGGTTGAGAAATGTTTAAAAAATTAGGTATCGTTTTGATAATTAGTAGTTTAACTGCGTGTGCAACTAGCCCAACAGGACGTAATCAGCTAATTTTTATGCCAGACGCACAAATGAGCCAAATGGGTTTACAAGCATTTGACCAACTAAAAAAAGAAAAACCGATTAGCGGTGAAACACAATACAACCAAACCGCTCAATGTATCGTAACTGAACTCACACGCGGCATGGGGCAGAGTTGGGAAGTCGTCGTTTTTGATGATAAAACGCTCAATGCGTTTGCGTTGCCAGGTGCGAAAATCGGCGTTCATACGGGCATGATGGAACTGGTCGATAACCAAGATCAACTCGCAGCGGTTTTGGGTCACGAAGTCGGACACGTTATGGCACGACACAGTAATGAACGTGCGTCGCAAGAAACGTTGGTACAACAAGGAATGGGCATGATTCAGCAAACTGAACTCGGGCAAAATCCTTTAATCATGGGCGGTTTGGGATTGGGTGCAAAATACGGCGTTTTGATGCCGTACAGTCGCACGCACGAAAGCGAAGCCGATATGATTGGCGTGGATTTAATGGCAAAAGCAGGTTTCAATCCAGAAGACAGCGTGAAATTGTGGCAGAAAATGGCACAAGCCGCGCAAAATCAACCGATGGAATTTATGTCTACCCATCCCGCACACGCCACGCGCATTCAGCAATTACAAGAACACATGCCGAAAGCGTTGGAGCTTTATAAACAAGCGCAAGCCGCTGGCAAAATTCCAAAGTGTCGATAAACCATGAATCCAAATTTAAAAAACTTACATCCGTATCCATTTGAAAAACTGGCGCAATTGAAAAATGGCATTACGCCACCCGTGAATAAATCGCCGATTACTTTGTCAATTGGCGAACCCACACACGCGCCACCGCAATTCATAAAAGACGTTTTGATTGAAAATCTGAATAGCATTTCAAATTATCCAACTACAAAAGGCATTTCAGAATTAAGGGGAGCAATTGCCAATTGGTTGGAAAAGCGGTTTGCTTGCAGCGTGAATCCAGAAACTCAAGTTTTACCCGTAAATGGAACACGCGAAGCGTTATTTTCATTCGCACAATGTGTGATTGATGCGACAAAAAATCCGCTCGCCGTGATGCC
>CAZLGN010000012.1:20215-22448 GCA_964558865.1 uncultured Methylomagnum sp. | reverse complement strand
GTTGCGTCATGGATTGATTTTATCTTAGGAAGCGGAAGCGGAAGGCATGACGACTGACGGTGTGATTAAGGAATTGATTGCACGGATTCCAGTGCCTTAAAACTAAAATGGCGCGACAAAAAATTATTTTTGTCGCGCCACGTTTTTTAATGTGCGAGTTTTTCTTTCGCTTTTTCTGCTAACTCATCAATGATGGAATGACCATGTTCTTCATTATGTTCAAACTGATCGAAAGGACTTTCACCCTTTTTAGTATAAACATAAATAAAATAGGCCAGTGGCGCGAATGCGATTGATGCGCCAATCAACATGAAAGTGGATATTTCAATAATTGTACCCATGATGCTCTCCTCTAAGATTTTTTAGGTGAATGCGGATAATAACACGGTTTTTTTGGTAGATTGAACCGTTTTAAATTGCCGATTCATTTTGTTCCAGTTCAGCCAAAACATCCAAAAAATGCCTATCGACTTTGACTTTCCGCCATTCCTGAATTAAAACGCCTTTTGTATCGATTAAAAACGTGCTGCGTTCAATGCCGATTACTTGTTTGCCGTACATATTTTTCATTTTCAATACGTCAAATAATTGGCAAAGCGTTTCATCAGAATCTGAAATTAACTCAAATGGCAGATTTTGTTTGCATTTAAAACCGTCATGCGAAGGCACGCTGTCACGCGAAATACCAAAAATCACTGTATTCAACGCGGTGAATTTTTCAAAATTATCCCGAAAATCTTGAGATTCTTGTGTGCAACCTGGCGTGTTATCTTTCGGATAAAAATACAGCACCACATTTTTACCTAAATAATCACTCAGTTTGATGGTTTGGTTGCCTGTGATGGTTGCTTGAAAATCAGGGACTGTGTCGTTAAGCGAGATATTTTTCATTAGGCGTTCATTTTAAAAGGTTCAAAAAGTAAATCTGCGTTTAATAAATCACACAAATTCATTAACTCATCACGAAGCTGGAACAAGGATATATTTTGTGGCAATGCAATAACAAAACGTGCCGACACCAACTGTGCGCCTAAATAAGGCGCGGGATAGCGACGGGCGTTAATTTCTTCAATTTCGATTTGAAAATCAATGAAAAACACTACGACTTTACTTAATAATTCACTGCTTTCTAAACCAATTACTTCAATAGCATACGGTGTGACATTTTGTAATTGGCGAACTTTTTCAATTCGCGTGCTGTGAATTTTATAACCGTGTTTTTTTTCAATGGCATGTAACGTGCTTTCATATTTAGCAAGTTGATTCCAGTTTCCTTCGACAAGCATGTATCCGCAGCTTATATCGGCAAAGGTGGAAGATTTTAAATCAATAATTCGGCATTGATTTGTTGAATTCAACAAAATAATTTCGGCAATGACATCAATATCGGCATTGCCTAAAAGAGTAATAGCGAGTTGCATGAGTTGTTCTCTGTGGAAGTTTTAGGAATTTGGCGTTAAATAAACGAAAATTCACGCCTACCTAACTTTATCAAGCATTAGCATAACAAAACATTGAAAATGCAACGTAACATCTTTTTTTTAATTAACGGTTTTCTTCTTTAGTATTAGTGTAACTATGACAAATTCAGCCAAAAAACCCGCTAAAACCTCACGCGATAATTTAGATTTGGATTTAGACGCGCGTCTTGATCACGCTACTTCGACATTATCTTTAGACGAAGAACCGCCTGTTGGTGATGAACTCGATCGTGTTTTGGCGAAAGCTAAAAAACAACTCGATGCCGATATTTCACCACTTGTTACAGATACCGCAGACGTTATTGATTTTGATAATTTAGACGATCTTCTTGATATTGAAGAGCTAAATGAAAATGAAAAAGTCGAATCCTCGCCTCTCAAATACTCACTTGCAACACTCGACAGTCAATTAACTGCGGCAATGGAACCGACGACTGAATCGGATGAAGATTTAGATGCTTTATTAGGCGGAACAGGCTTTGATTTTGATTCATTATTAGGTAGTGCAAGTGATGAATTAACGCCAAATGAAGAAGCGATATTACAGGAAGATTCGCTATTAGCGACGGTGGATGAATTATTGAATTTTGGGGCATTTGGCGACGAACTTGAATCTGAGCTAATAAGTGTTGATGATGACGTAGTGGAATTCGATATTTCATTAGACGATTTAGATGACGACGTAGTTATCGAACCCGAAATTATCAAAAACCTAGAACCTGAAGAATTGGATGCCGTCGTGGCACCCGAAA
>CAZLGN010000012.1:0-20115 GCA_964558865.1 uncultured Methylomagnum sp. | reverse complement strand
TTATTGAAAACCTGGAACCTGAAGAATTAGATGCCGTCGTGGCACCCGAAATCATCGAAAACCTGGAATTTGAAGAATTAGATGCCGTCGTGGCACCTGAAATCATCGAAAACCTGGAACCTGAAGAATTGGATGCCGTCGTGGCATCCGAAATTATTGAAAACCTGGAACCTGAAGAATTAGATGCCGTCGTGGCACCCGAAATCATTGAAAACTTAGAACTTGAAGAATTAGATGCTGTCGTGGCACCCGAAATTATTGAAAACCTGGAACTTGAAGAATTAAATGCCGTCGCTGAACTTGAATTAGAACAGCAAGACGCAAAAAATCTGGAAGAATCTATGGATTTTGAAGAGGCTGAAATTTCGGTTGAAGACGACGTTACAGATTTAACCGACACAACAAAAGTCGAATTAACCGTTGAACCAGAAGCGGCTTTAGACGATTTGATAGATAGAATTCCTTTTGAAAATAGCTTGAAAATTGACGCTGACGAGTCTGAAATCGATGACATTCTCACAGAAGAATTTAATGACTTTGATGATGTTGCCGATATTGCTGCAACCCTTGTAGAAATATCAATATCTGACGAATCGTTTGATGACGATTTGGATGGATTCAAACAATTAGATGGTTTAGATGATGCTATGGAAAATAAAAACGATACTACCACTGCTGGTTTCAATTTACTCGACGATGATGCGGTGGAAAAAGAACACGCTACGCCTGTAACTGACTTAGCCGATGATTTGGACTGGATGAAACAGTTGGATGATTTGGATGCTAACGCCGACAAAATAACAACGGAACCCGTTTCGTTAGAAAAATCGCCCGAAGAATCGGCGGACAGTTTAGATTGGATGAAGCAGTTGGATGATTTGGATGCTAACGCCGACAAAATAACAACGGAACCCGTTTCGTTAGAAAAATCGCCCGAAGAATCGGCGGACAGTTTAGATTGGATGAAGCAGTTGGATGATTTGGATGCTAACGCCGACAAAATAACAAATGAACCCGTTTCGTTGGAAAAATCGCCTGAACAATCCGCTGACGATTTAGATTGGATGAAGCAGTTGGATGATTTGGATGCTAACGCAGACAAAATAACAAATGAATCCGTTTCATTAGAAAAGTCGTCTGAACAATCCGCTGACGATTTAGATTGGATGAAGCAGTTGGATGATTTAGATACTGACGCAGACAAAACAACGGAACCCGTTTCGTTAGAAAAAGCACCTGAACAATCCGCTGACGATTTAGATTGGATGAAGCAGTTGGATGATTTAGATACTGACGCAGACAAAACAATGGAACCCGTTTCGTTAGAAAAAGCACCTGAAGAAGCGGCGGACGACTTGGATTGGATGAAGCAGTTGGATGATTTAGATACTGACGCAGACAAAACAACAGAACCCGTTTCATTAGAAAAAGCACCTGAAGAAGCAGCCGACGACTTGGATTGGATGAAACAGTTGGAAGGCATGGATGAACATGACGAAGACACGGCAAAAATGCTAATGGACGCGGGTCATGAACACGATACCGATGATGATACGGCGACTAATCGCAATTTTAATATCGCGGATGAAGAACCTAAAACCGCCAGTGTTTCAAGTGCGATAGATGAGGACGCGCTAATCGCAAAAGCGGCTGAAATCGCGGTATCTCAACTAAAAGATGATCAAGAACAAACGTTGTCACAATTACGCGCCGATCAAGACGGTATCGAAACACGCACTAAAAAACAGCTTATTGAGGCGGAGAACAAAAGAAAGAAAACAGCTGTATTTGGTTACGCGGCATTAGGCGTAGGCATTATTGGCTTGATTGGAAGTGCTGGAATTGGCTGGCTTTCTTACGGTACAAAAAACGAAACAACGACATTAACCGAATCGGTCACAGCATTAGACGAAAAATTAAGTGCCGTTGAAGTCAAAAATACCGAAAAGGAAAAAGAAATTGCCAGCATTAAAACATCGGTTGACGCGCTAAACCAAAAAGTTGAAAAAATTGCAGCAGCTCAAATCGCATCCCCTGTTGTTGCAGCCGTTACGCCTTCTGCTAATGGTGAAAAATCATCTAAAACAACATCACCTGCTGATTTATTGAACAGCAAAACCGCTGTTCCAGCTGTCGCAAATGTCAAACCAGATGTGACTTCGCCCGTTATTGAAGCTCCAAAAGTTGCCGAATCGGACACGGTATCACCTGCTGCAAATCCTACAAATGTGACAACTGAACCGAAAAAAGTTGAACCAAAATTATTGGATATGGCGAAAAAACCCGCTGATGAATCGAAAATTAAAGCCAAAGTAAAAGCGGACGCAGACAAAGCCACAGCAAAAGCAGAAGCTGAGTTATTGACTCAAAAACTTGCAAAAATTACGGCAGTTGCAAAAGCGGCTTCGGCGACATCTAAAACAGAAGAACAACGTAAATTGTTAGCGGATAATCAAGCATCACGCTTCAAAGGTCGGACAACACGCGGCATAGTGCGTAGTGTTGTATCAAAAGACCAACAAAAAATGATTAGTGCGGCAAAACTCGAAAATTCAAAATCAAATGCGAAAGCCGCTGCAAAAAAAGAGGTATTAAACGTCGCGGTTAAACCACAAAAAGCGGCACCCTCTGGCAAATACTCTGTGAATGTCGTTTCATATCAACAAGAATGGTTTGCACAAAGCAAAGCGGCGGAATACAAACAAAAAGGGATTCCTGTTGAAGTCGTGCCTGTTGATGCGAATAAGCACGGAACACATTTCCGTTTAAAAGTCGCGGGCTTTAAAAACAAAAGTGAAGCCAGTGCTTATGCAAAATCCCACGGCATCAATGATGCGTGGGTAGGTTCCAACGATTAAAATTTAGATTTAAAAATTGTGATGCACTCATGGGCGCGAAGTAATTCGCGCTTTTTTTTTGCTTCAGGCAACGTGTTCCGAAACTTCTAAATCAAATCCTGATAATGCGACATACTTCTTTTGTGCGCCCAAGACTTTCAATTTTTTCACCCCTAAATCTGCCAAAATCCGTGCGCCTGTTCCTGTTGTACGCCAATCAACATCATTACTCGGCATGACTTGATGACCATTATCCGCAAGCTGATAGCGATGAATTTGTTCCGCTAAGGCTTGATTATTTTCGCTTTGTCGAATCAAAACCAAAATCCCGCATTTGGCTTGTGCAATTTTTTCCATTGCTGAACGAATCGATAAACTTGCCTCATTACGTTTCGATGCAAAAATATCGTCTAAAACATTTCGAGCATGAACCCGAACTAAAACAGGTTCATCACCGCACACTTCCCCCATTACTAACGCGATGTGTAGGTTATTGTCGTTACGATCTTGATAAGCGAATAATCGAAAATCCCCGAATTCTGTCGGATACGCACATGCACTCACACGCTCCAAAGTGTTTTCATGTTGAATGCGATAATGAATTAAATCAGCGATTGTGCCAATTTTAAGTTGATGCTCAACGGCGAATTTTTCTAAATCGCTACGACGCGCCATAGAACCGTCGTCATTTAAGATTTCGACAATCACCGCTGCGGGTTCAACGCCTGCAAGTCTCGCTAAATCACAACCCGCTTCCGTATGTCCTGCACGATTTAACACGCCGCCAGCTTGCGCCATTAACGGAAAAATATGTCCAGGTTGAACTAAATCGTCCGCCGTCGCATTTTTAGCCACAGCTGCTTGAATGGTTCGCGCTCTATCAGCCGCTGAAATTCCCGTTGTTACGCCTGTTGCGGCTTCTATCGAAACCGTGAAATTGGTGTAATGCGGTGTTTTATTCTCGCTCACCATTAACGGCAAACGTAATTGTTGGCAACGCTCTTGCGTCAGCGTTAAACAAATCAAACCGCGTCCATAACGCGCCATAAAGTTAATATCTTCGGGGCGGGCGAACGATGCCGCCATGAGCAAATCGCCTTCATTTTCACGATCTTCATCGTCCATAATGATGACCATTTTTCCTTGTCTTAAATCATCGATAATTTCTTCAGTGCTGTTCATTTTTCACACCTATTCTTCTGAGGAATTTGAATCAGAATGCCACGATTCAACAACAGGAATCGATTCGACGGCAATAATACTTTCGGATTTTTTATAATCAGGATTTCGAGGTCTACGACGATTCGGGCCACGGCGTAAATTATTACGATTATTTTTGCGAGGAAGCGTTTCAAAGACGGGCGCGGTTTCATTTCCGCTTTCAACCAAAATACCAATTGGCTGATTTTCAATCTCGACATTAACCGTTTCATTTTCTGCTGCTGACGTTTCTAGCGCAGTAACAATAGGTTGTTTTGCACCGCGTTCTTTGCTGATTTTTTGATTACGTTGATTTTTATTACGCCGATTGTTTTTGTTTTTTGAAATTCGCACAGACAATGCGTTGGTTTCTATCATCGCGCTGTCCAACAACGGAAAAATATCTTCCGAAATATCATCATTAACTGCTGACACTGATTTCGTTAGTTTTGTCCAAAACCGCTTAATCAACATTGCCGCTTCATTTTTATCTAACATCGGCGCGGGTGAATCGTGCAAAAATTCTGTTACTGCGGCAGGTTTCGCTAAATTTGCTTGGTGTTTAACGTGTTGAGCAAATTCAGGAATACTGACGGCTTCCGCTTTAATTTGCGAATAACTCGATTTTTCTTCGTGGTAATCCCGTTCTCGAATTACTTCAATATCGTAAGAGGGCGTTTCCAAATGCCTGCTAGGTAAAATGACGATACCGACTTTCAATCGATTTTCCAGTCGTTCAATTACGCTGCGTTTTTCGTTTAATAAAAATGCTGCACATTCGATGGGTAAATGGGCAATGATTTTTTCAACTCCTTTTTTCATCGCGTCTTCTTCTATCACGCGCAATACCGATAATGCCACAGATTCAACATTACGAATGGTGCCTTGACCTTTACAACGCGGGCAAGCGAGTTGAGTTGAATCACCTAAAGAAGGTCGCATTCGTTGGCGCGACATTTCCAATAATCCAAAACGTGAAATGCGACCCGTTTGAATTCTTGCGCGGTCAATTTTTATCGCTTCGCGCAAATGTGCTTCGACTTGGCGTTGGTGTTTCATCGATCCCATATCGATAAAATCAATCACAAATAAACCACCTAAATCACGCAATCGTAATTGACGAGCGATTTCTTCAGCTGCTTCTACGTTGGTATTAAATGCCGTTTCTTCGATGTCGCTGCCTTTTGTGGCGCGTGCCGAGTTGATGTCGATTGATGTGAGAGCTTCGGTGTGATCAATCACAATCGAACCGCCTGACGGCAACGAAACTTCACGGTTATAGGCAATTTCGATTTGCGATTCAATGTGATATTTGTTGAACAACGGTACGGAATCTTTGTAAAGTTTTATTTTGGTTAAAAAGTCTGGAATCACTTGTTTTAGAAAACTTTTAACCAAATTAAAGGCTTCTAAATCATCAATCAAAATTTCGTCGATGTTGTTTCGTAAATGGTCACGCAAGGCGCGAATAATGACATTACTTTCTTGAAAAACCAGAAATGGTGCGGCTTGCTGTTGCGTCGAACGGTCGATGGCATCCCACAATTGCAACAAATAATTTAAATCCCATTGCAATTCCTCGACATTTTTACCACAGCCTGCGGTGCGAACAATCAAACCCATATTTTCGGGAATTTCTAAAGCGTGCATGGCTTCGCGCAACTCGTTTCGCATATCGCCTTCAATTCGACGCGAAACGCCACCCGCTTTCGGATTATTCGGCATCAAAACCAAATACGTTCCCGCCAAACTAATATAAGTCGTCAACGCCGCGCCTTTATTGCCGCGTTCTTCTTTTTCAATTTGAACGATCACTTCTTGACCGATACGAATCAAATCTTTGACCGCTGGACGGCGTGATCTTGAGTTTTCGTTATCGTTTAAAACAGGAATCGGGCGACGATAATGCGGGGCAATTTCTTTGAAAGGTAAAAAACCGTGCTTTTCCGCGCCATAATTAACAAATGCCGCTTCTAAACTCGGTTCAATGTGAGTAATGATGCCTTTATAGATATTGGCTTTTTTCTGTTCTTTTGAAGGGATTTCAATATCGAAATCGTAAAGTTTATTACCATCGACTAATGCGACGCGCAGCTCTTCAGCTTGCGAAGCATTGATTAACATTCTTTTCATATTTGTTTATCCTTGTTTGTTGACCTGTGCTGCGTTTGCGTATGACTAAACAAAAAGCGCGTTTTTTATTATTTAAGCGACTTTGTAAATGGCGCGTGAAAAACGAGAGGTGAATAGATTGTCGTTTAAGCGAGTCAGTCAGGCGAAAGGTCAGGCAGGTATTTTTAAAATCGTTCGTCTTGGGTCGAACGTGAAACCCGAAAATTCAGTTTGAGCTTTAGAGCGTCTCAAAGTCGCTATTTTAATTATCGCCAATAATGGATGCCGTTATTTTAGTGGGCGATTCTCAAGTTTGATTAAAACGCCGCCACTATAACAATCTTAGGGTTTCACTTCAATTTGAAGTTAGTTAGCGGTGGTTACGTTTTCCTTTTTTAAATATCGAAGTACATCGGCATTGTAAAAGCTCTAAAATTATCATTATCGTAACGGTTACAGTTAGAATACCGCCATAAAATTTAATCACACTTTTACGTCTGACGAGTTCCCATGAAAAAAGTCGCTAATTTTCTTTTTGTTCTAATCATACTTTGTTCACTTCCCACGTTAAGTTTTGCTGCTGAAAGTAGTGCGACATTGTTAAATCTAACCAACCACTGGGTTGGTTACTGTGCATTGGTACTATTTGTAGTGGCGTATTTTTTAGCCATGACCGAAGAAATGACCGAGCTACGAAAATCAAAACCGATGGTTTTTGCGGCGGGTGGCATTTGGATTTTAATCGCGCTTGTTTATGTGCAAGGTGGAATGACTGAGCAAGCAGGTTTAGCATTTCGCGCCTCAATTGAAGGCTACGCGGAATTATTTTTGTTCATCATGGTTTCAATGACGTATTTAAACGCAATGGAAGATCGCGGCGTTTTTGAAAGTTTGCGAATTTGGTTACTAAGTAAAAATTTCACTTATCGCCAACTATTTTGGATTACGGGAATTCAAGCATTTTTCATTTCGTCAGTGTGTAACAATTTAACGACGGCGTTGCTCATGGGGTCAGTAATTTTAGCAATGGGGAAAAATAATCGTCAATTCGTTACCGTTGCGTGCGTGAATGTAGTGGTAGCATCTAACGCGGGTGGTTCATTTAGCCCGTTTGGTGATATTACGACGTTACTTGTTTGGCAAAAAGGCGTAGTACCTTTTGCAGATTTCTTTTCATTGTTAATTCCTGCCATCATCAATTTTGTTTTACCCGCAGCGGTAATGAACTTTTGGATTCCACGCGAAACACCCGATGCCGTTTCAGAAGTTCAACGGATGAAACGCGGCGGCTTTGTGATTATCGGGTTATTTTTATTAACGATTATTACCGCAACGTGCTTTGAAAATTTCCTAGGCTTACCGCCAGCGGCTGGAATGATGCTGGGTTTAACGTATTTACAATTTTTTAGTTATTATCTGCAACAAACTGAAAAAAATGAAAAATTTGCGGATATGTTAGACCTTAACATTGATGATTCTACACAATCAAAATTGATACTTCGTCTTGGTGAAGTGCTTGTAAAAGAAAATATTATTACCGCGCATCAGCTAGAAGAAGCCTTGGTGATTCAAGAACGTCAACAAATTGAAAATTCTCTCGCGCGTCTGGGAGATGTTTTAGTTCAGGAAAGTATCATAACGTCACATCAACTCGCTGAAGCACTTACGATTCAAGAGCGTCAACAAACAGGACAATCGTTTGACGTATTCCAAAAAGTAGCGAATTTGGAGTGGGACACTTTATTATTTTTCTACGGTGTGATGTTAAGTGTGAGCGGTTTGAGTTTTATTGGCTATTTAACGTTGACTTCGCATTATTTATACGGACAAATCGACCCAACGATTGCCAATATCATGGTCGGTATTGCGTCTGCATTTGTTGATAACGGAACGATTATGTTGGCGGTTTTAACAATGATGCCTGATATTTCAGAAGGTCAATGGTTACTTGTTACATTAACCGCAGGCGTTGGTGGAAGTTTATTAGCAGTTGGCTCTGCGGCGGGCGTGGGGTTAATGGGGCAAGCGAAAGGCATTTACACATTTACCAGCCATTTAAAATGGACACCTATCATCGCACTTGGTTACGCGGGTAGCATCGTGGCGCATTTTTTAATCAATGGACGTTATTTTTAAATCATGACAAGTCATAAAGAACACAGCTCTAAACAAATTGCAGTATTAACTATTGGCAGTATCGGAGTCGTTTTCGGCGATATTGGAACAAGTCCTTTGTACGCGATGAAAGAAATTTTTCGAGAACATTTAACGCTCGAATCGACTCACGTTTTAGGTGTGTTATCGCTGATTTTTTGGTCGCTGATGTTAGTCGTGGCAACGAAATACGCCATCATTATCATGCGAGCGAACAATAAAGGCGAAGGCGGTGTGATGGCATTAACCGCACTCGCCTCATTAGCGACAAAAGATAATCCCGACAAAAAAAATCTCATCATCATGATGGGCATTTTGGGCGCGACCCTTTTTTACGGTGATAGCGTGATTACCCCCGCAATTTCGGTTTTGAGTGCGGTAGAAGGTTTGGAAGTTATCGCACCAAAATTAGAGCATTATGTTATTCCGATTACGCTAAGTGTTTTAGCAGGATTGTTTATTATTCAAGCACATGGCACCGCAAAAGTCGGAAAAATTTTTGCGCCTGTAATGGTGATTTGGTTTTTAACTTTAGCCACGCTGGGCGTGCTACAAATTGTTCAACAACCGCAAGTTTTGATGGCAATCAATCCCTATTATGCGATTCATTTATTGGGTGAATTAGGCGTGAAAGGCTTTTTGATTATGGGTTCGGTGGTGCTTGTTATGACGGGCGCAGAAGCCTTATATGCCGATATGGGACATTTTGGTTTAAAGCCGATTCGTTACGCTTGGTTTGGGTTTGTTTTTCCTGCGTTACTTTGCAATTATTTCGGGCAAGGCGCGTTGTTATTGCAACATCCTGAAGCCATTGAAAACCCATTTTATTTACTCGCGCCTTCGTGGATGCTTTATCCAATGTTAGTTTTATCGACTTTTGCGACAGTCATTGCGTCGCAAGCGGTGATTTCTGGCGCATTCTCCATTACTAAACAAGCGATTCAATTGGGTTATTGCCCGCGCATGAAGGTTCAACACACTTCGGACAGTGAAATTGGACAAATTTACGTCCCAACAGTGAATTGGATGCTGATGTTTTCAGTCTTTATTTTGGTGTTAAGTTTTGAATCGTCATCGAATTTAGCCTCCGCTTATGGTATCGCTGTCACAGGTACCATGATGATTGACACAATTTTGTCGTTCATCGTGATACACGCTTTATGGCGTTGGAATCCGATTGTCAGTTATTCGTTTTTAGGCTTGTTCATGTTGGTGGATTCGATATTTTTGTCATCAAACAGTTTGAAAATTTTATCTGGTGGTTGGTTGCCTTTGGCGGTTGGTTGCGTGCTATTTTTATTGATGACAACGTGGATAAAAGGACGCGCTGTATTAGCAGAAGCAATTGATGAAAAGAAAGTTTCTTTTGAAGAATTAGAAAGCAAAATAGCCACTCGTGAACTCGTTACCGTGAAAGGAACCGCGATTTATTTAGCACGAAATTTGCACGGCATTCCACAAGTTTTACTGCACAATTTAGAACACAATCATGTTGTACATGAACGAATTGTTGTTTTAACGATTGTGACAACTGACGAACCTTATGTTGATGACGAGGAACAACAAATTAAAATTCGTACTTTTGGCAGTCACAATCAATTTTGTCGTTTAAAATTGTATTTCGGCTTTAAACAAAATCCCGATGTCCGTTACGCCCTAAGTTTGGCGATGAAAAAAGGTTTAGATTTAGATATGAATAACGTGTCATTTTTTGTCGGTAACGAACATATTACGTTTAAATACCGTAGTAAAATGCCTGTTTGGCGACGCGGAATTTTTCTATTTTTATTTCATAACGCAAGTAGCGCGATTGGTTTTTTTAGAATTCCCGTTGAGCGCGTTATTGAATTGGGTGTGCGGATTGAGCTTTGAATTTTATGAAAAAAAATCTTTCACGTTGTTTGCTCGACATTTGGTACAAAGACCATTTCATTGGTGCCGCGTTGTTACCCTTTGGATTTTTATTTTCGGATTTCGTGAAATTTCGGCGTTGGCTTTATAAAGTTGGCGCAAAAAAAAGTGAAGCCTTGCCCGTTCCTGTCATTATTGTTGGAAATATCACCGTAGGCGGCACAGGAAAAACGCCATTGTGTATTTATTTGGCGAAATTATTACAAGATGAAGGCTATCGCGTCGGCATCATCAGTCGTGGTTATGGTGCTGAAGCGATAACAAAAATGGTTTTGCCAAATAGCAACGCGATGGAAGTCGGTGACGAGGCGTTGTTAATTTCTCGTCGAACAAATTGTCCGATGGCAATTGGAGTAAAGCGCGTTGAAGCGGGCAATTTTTTGTTAAAACATTCGCCGTGTGATGTGATTTTAGCGGACGATGGTTTGCAGCATTACGCACTAAAACGTGATATTGAAATCGCTGTGATTGACGGCGAACGGCGTTTTGGAAATTCGATTTGTTTGCCAGCAGGGCCACTGAGAGAACCAATTGAGCGACTGAATAACGTTGATTTTGTTGTCGTAAATGGTGAGCCGACTGAAAATACCGCGTGGCATGAATGGCAAATGCAATTATTCGGTGATAACGCCGTCAACTTATTATCGGGTGAAAATAAACCGTTAGCCGATTTTAAAAATACAGAATGTTGTGCCGTTGCAGGCATTGGAAATCCTGAGCGATTTTTTAAACAACTCGAAAAAGTGGGGATTTCACATCGCACTGACTACAGTTTTCCCGATCACCACATTTTCAACGCTGACGAAATTACTTTTAAAAATCTGCCTGTTTTTATGACGGAAAAAGACGCTGTAAAATGTAAATTGTTTGCTACCGAAAATCATTGGTTTGTTCCCGTAACAGCGCAGTTATCCGCAGAATTTAATACCCAATTTTTAAACTTATTCAAAACAAAACTTTTAAAGAGAGCCTTATGATTGATCCAAAATTGTTAGAAATTTTAGCTTGTCCGATTTGCAAAAGTCCGTTGCATTATCAAAAGGAAGCACAAGAATTGATTTGCCGCGCCGATCGTTTAGCGTTTCCGATTCGTGAATCGATTCCTGTTATGTTAGAAGAAGAAGCGCGTCGTTTATCCCTCGAAGAAATGGACGCATTACCAAAATGAGTGCGCCGTTTAAAGTCGTCATTCCAGCGCGTTTCGGTTCGACACGCTTACACGGAAAACCGTTGTTGTTAATCGCAGGCAAACCGATGATTGCTCACGTTTGCGAACGCGCAACAGAAGCGCAAGCGGAAGAAATCGTTGTTGCCACGGATGACGAACGGATTTTAGACGTGGTTTCAAAATTGGGTTTTAACGCTATTTTAACTCGTGAAAATCACGAAAGTGGTACCGAACGGATTGCTGAAGTGGCGGAAAAATTTGGTTGGTCGGACGATACGATTATTGTCAATTTACAAGGCGACGAACCGCTTTTGTCTGCCGATTATATTCGCCAAGTGGCTCACGCTTTAGCAAATCAAACGCAAGCGGGAATTGCGACGTTAGCAGCAAAAATTCAAAACACAGACGAAATTTTTAATCCGAATGCCGTGAAAGTCGTTTTAGATAAAAAAGGTTACGCGCTGTATTTCAGTCGTGCGCCGATTCCGTGGAATCGCGCTGAATTTAAAATCCCCCCTGCCCCACTTTCAAAAAATGACGACTGCTTTCGGCACATCGGTCTTTATGCTTACACAACAGGTTTTTTAAAAAAATACTGTGCGTGGGAAGTTTCGCCACTCGAACAAATTGAAGCCTTAGAACAACTCCGAATTTTGTGGCACGGTGAAAAAATTTTGGTGCAAATCGTAGAGAAAGCACCGCCTGCTGGCGTGGATACGCTGGAAGATTTACACCGTGTCGAAGCCTATTTAAAAAACTAACAACTTACTAAAAACTATGCGAATTTTATTTATTCACCAAAATTTTCCAGGGCAATTCAAACATCTTGCCCCTGAACTAGCTAAAGACAAAAACAATGAAGTCGTGGCTTTTACCATGCAAAAAAATTCCCCAGAGAGTTGGAATGACGTGCGTTTAATCAGCTATTCGGCAACACGCGGCACAACGCCAAATGTGCATCCGTGGGTGAGTGATTTCGAAACGAAAGTGATTCGTGGCGAAGCGTGTTTTCGAGCGGCGTTAGAATTACGCGATTCGGGTTTTACGCCCGATTTGATTATCGCGCATTCGGGTTGGGGTGAAAGTTTGTTTTTAAAAGACATTTGGGCAGATACAAAATTGGCGATTTATTGCGAATTTTTCTATCACACGCACGGCACAGACGTGAATTTTGATCCCGAATTTACCAATAACGATCCAACAAATGACTGCCGTTTGCGCTTAAAAAATACCAATAATTTGTTGCACTTTGATATTGCTGATGCAGGAATTTCGCCAACGTATTGGCAAGCCAGCACATTCCCTGAACCATTCCGCAGTAACATTGCTGTGATTCACGACGGCATTGATACCGAAGCGATTGCACCCAATCCCAAAGTAACGATGACGCTCAATGTTAATGGTGGCGGCACGATTAAACTGACCCGTGACGACGAAATTATCACTTTTGTGAATCGCAATTTAGAACCTTATCGCGGCTATCACACGTTTATGCGAGCCTTACCCGAAATTATGCGTCGTCGCCCAAATGCGCGAATTTTAATCGTTGGTGCGGATGGCGTGAGTTATGGTTCAAAAGCTCCAGACGGACAAAAATGGAAAGATATTTTTCTTAACGAAGTCGTTGAAGAGCTGGATATGAAACGGATTCATTTTCTTGGACACGTTGATTATTCGCACTTTATTCCATTGTTACAGTTGTCACGAATTCACGTTTATTTAACCTATCCGTTTGTTTTAAGTTGGAGTTTGTTGGAAGCGATGAGTGTGGGATGTTGTATTGTTGCGAGCAACACGCAACCCTTGCATGAGGCGATTCATCACAATGAAACGGGCAGATTGGTTGATTTTTTTGACAAAGAAGAACTTACCAACAATGTGTGTGAATTACTCGATTTGCCTGACGAACGGAAACGTTTAGGTAAAAATGCCCGCGAGTTTGCACAAGCCACTTACGATTTAAAAACCATTTGTTTGCCGCGCCAATTAGCGTGGGTTCAAAGTTTTGCGAACTAATTTCAAGGTTTATTTTTATGGATTATCGCTCTAGCCGCCGCCGTTCAAATCCACAATTTGCCGCTTTGTGGCGCACATTTTTAAGTTTATTTGCGCTAATTTTCGTTGCTGGCGGTTGTTATTCTGCACTGATTTATTGGATTACCTCTGAACCACCGACAACGGTTTATCTCAATATCGTCGAATCGTGGAGTCGTTTGGGCGTGTTCATTTTTGTCGGTAATTTAATCACGCTAATTATTGCAGGTGCCATTAGTGCAGCAATTGCGACGTATATCAACAATAAAAGTTCCGCGCCATTACACCGTTTAGAAGAATTGTGTGAACAAATTAGCGATGGCGGTGAACTCGATGTGCTGAGTATTACGAATGAAAAAGGTCAGTTTCGAAAATTGAGTTTTGCCTTTCGGCAAATGGTTAATAAATTGTATTTGCGCCGTGCGGCTCAAGAAGAATGTATTGATCACATTCACGACCGTGTTAAAGAATTACGCGCTGGCTTGAATTTGACGGGCAGTCAACGTGACGTATTGAATGAATTGGATGCCCAATTACGGGAATTAGAGCGGGTAATTTAAGGAGCGGTTATGGATCACTCGACAATGGATCACAGTATGCACGTCATGGCAGCTTCAGGCGGTTTTGATTACGGCTTGGCGTTTATGGCGGGAATGCTGGGAAGCGGACACTGTTTAGGAATGTGTGGCGCGTTGGTATCGGGTTATTTTATGAATTCGAGTGCAACACGCAGTTATTTACCGTATTTGTTTTACCAATTTGCTCGTATCAGCGTTTATACAATGGTCGGTTTTGCGGCGGCAGCATTAGGCGTTGTATTAGTTTCGAGCGGAATTTTTGGCAAAGTACAAAGTATTTTGCAAATGTTCATTGGCGTGGTGGTGATTATTTTGGCGTTTGGCATTTTGGGCTGGATTCCATTTCAAGGGGCAATTCGTTTAATTCCAATGGCATTTATTCGCAAAGGTTACGCCGCCTCTCGCACAAAAGGCGGCATTATCGGCGCGTCGTTGGCAGGTCTTTTAAATGGTTTAATGCCCTGCCCGCTTACGTTTGCAATGGCAGTAAAAGCCACTTCTGCTCCGACGATTTTAGACGGCGGTTTGTTAATGCTGACGTTTGGCGCAGGAACCTTGCCAACCATGCTATTTATCAGTATCGCATTTGGAAAAATGAACGCCCATTTTCGCGGCTTGATGCTGAAATCAGCGGCATTTATCATGATTGCGATGGGCTTAAATACGATTTACATGGGACTATCGTTTTACACAATGGAAACGTTTATGCACCACAATTTCGTTCACGATATTAAAAATGAAATTGATGCCGCGATTCTATTTTTGACACAAATGCTCGAATACTACAAAGGTCTGCTTGGTCATTTACAAAATGCGGGCAGTTAATTTTTCATTTTTGACACTTTTTTATGAATTTAGACACTGAATTAGTTATTTCGTTTTCGCCATTACACCGTTTGCAATGGGAAGAAGCGCAACAAAAATACGTCATTTTATATCCCGAAGGCATGGTTGAATTAAACCAAAGTTCAGCCGAAATTTTAAAATTATGTGACGGTACAAAAACTTTTGCACAATTGGTTGCCGATTTAGAAGCCCTTTTTGAAACAACAGGGTTAGCGAATGACGTGAGAGCGTTTTTAGACATTGCGTTAAAAAACGGCTGGATTATTCAGCGTTAATTTCAAAGGCGCGAATGCCTGCAATCCCTTGTGCGCCGTGTGTTTTTGCCGTGTGTAAATCGGCTTGATTTACGCCACCTAAGGCATAAACGGGAATGTTGCATTCTTTGACCCATTCTGAAAATGTGTTCCAACCTAACGGCACCGTTTCGGGATGGGTTTTTGTTGGTAAAACAGGGGCAAGTACCGCAAAATCAACGCCCATTTTTTCAGCGTGGCGCAATTCTTCTACGTTATGACAAGACGCACTCAACCAACGAAGATTTTTAGGACGTTTTTTTAATGCCAATAAATCACGACTTGTTAAGTGTATGCCATCACAATGCGTTTTATATTCACCTGCTGCGCTAGAATTCACCAATAATAACGCGCCGTGTATTTGGCAAAGTGGATACGCGATTGTTAGAAATTCATACGCTTGTTCTGCGGTTAAATTTTTTAATCGTGCTTGAATCAGTTTGATATTTTGCGCCAATAAATGCGTCAATTTTGCTAATAAATTATTGCTGCTATCATTCAAAATCGCGTAACACGGCGGTAATCGTAAGGCAGTTAAAATCGTTTTGTTTGCCGCTGGAAATGGGTAATTTTCTAAGTCTCCAACTTTAACCCACGCGCTTTCTTGTCCGAGCAAACTTTTTGCTTCGCCTTTGTAGTCGGTAATTAAAAAAACATTTAATTCCACAGTTCTATCGGAATAATCGTGTTTTAACTGAATCAACGGTACCGCTTCAATAACATCAATGCCGATTTCTTCTTTTAATTCTCGCGCCAATGCAGTTTGCAATGATTCGCCCGTTTCGACTTTTCCACCTGCAAATTCCCATAATCCGCCTTGATGCAAATTAGTATGACGACGAGTTATAAAAATTTCGCCTGCTGCATTTTTAACAATTCCAATTACAATCGATAACATCGCTATTGTCCCCGTAGAAAAAATTTATCCAGCTCTTGCGTGGATAAGGAAATCCACGTTGGGCGACCGTGATTGCATTGCCCGCCGCGTTCTGTTTGTTCCAATTCGCGTAACAGCGCATTCATTTCGTCTTGCGTTAAAAGCCGATGCGCTCGAACCGAGCTATAACACGCCATTTTTGCTAACACGTCATTGTATTCGCTTTGTATGCGATAACTTTCTTCATGTTCAGTCAAATCCGCCAAGACATCTCGCACCAATTGTTCGCCGTCGCAATTTTGCAGCAAAGCAGGTTGAGCGCGTAATAGCAGCGTTTCGAGTGCAATGCGATTTAACTCAAAACCCAATTGAGCAAAAAAATGTTCTGAATTTTCAGCCAACTCGGCATCCGCTTCGGTGACAGCAATTTTTATCGGTAAAAGTAACGGTTGTGTCGCAATTTTTCCGTCGGCGTATTGGTGTTTTAATCGTTCAAAAGTAATTCGTTCATGCGCCGCGTGAGTATCCACCAAAACCATACCTGTTGCGGTTTCAGACAAAATATAAATACCGTGCAAATGCGTAATCGCATAACCCAAAATCATACGATTCGGATTGGTATCGAAGGTTTCTTTATGTTCAATCGACGGCAATTCTTTTGGCTGCGAATAAAGCGTTTGATAACTTTGCGGCTCCAAAATGTTCAACGATTGTTGTTGATAACGCGGCGAAAACGATTGATATTCTGTGGTTTTCAATTCGGTAGGCGGCGACAATTCGGCATAATTTGCAATCGACGGACGCACATTTGCCAATGTTCGTTTTACACACGACACAATAAAATCATGCACCGCGCGATTTTCACGAAAACGGACTTCTAGTTTTGCAGGATGCGCGTTGACATCGACTTCGGTCGGATCGAGTGTCAAAAACAACACAAAAATCGGGTGTCGCCCTGAAAAAAGTACGTCCGAATAAGCCTGTTTTATAGCGTGTGAAACTGATTTATCTTTGACAAAACGTCCATTAACATAAAAAAATTGCATATCCGTTTGGCTGCGGGAAAATGTCGGTACGCTAATCCAACCACTTAGCGTCAAGCCCGAAATTTCAAAATCCAAATGCAGCGCGTTTTCACTAAAATTATCGCCACAAATCGCTGCTACACGTTGTTCTTGTTCTGCTAAATCCAACGTTGGGGCAAATTTAAAAACCTCTTTTTGCTGATGAAAAAGTGTGAATCTCAATGCAAACCGACTTAATGCCATGCGTTTTATCACAGTTTCAATGTGAGAAAATTCGGTTTTATCGCTTTTCAAAAATTTGCGGCGGGCGGGCGTGTTATAAAACAAATCACGCACTTCAACGGTTGTGCCTTTAGGATGCGGGGCGGGTTGAATATCGAAAAATTGTTCCGCGCCATCACTACAGACCGACCAGCCGTGCGCGGCATTTTCAATGCTTGACGTTAAAGTTAGCTTCGCTACAGAGCTGATACTTGCTAAGGCTTCGCCTCGAAATCCCATGCTAGTAACGTGTTCTAAATCATCGAGCGTCGCAATTTTACTCGTCGCGTGGCGCGATAAGGCGAGTGGTAAATCTTCTTTTTCAATACCAATACCGTCATCACACACTCGAATTAACCGCAACCCGCCCTGTTCAATGTGAACTGTAATTTGTGTGGCTTGCGCGTCGAAACAGTTTTCGAGTAATTCTTTAACTATCGATGCGGGACGTTCAATCACTTCACCTGCGGCGATTTGATTAACGAGTTGGGGGGGAAGAATATGAATGGACATTACGTTTTGGAATAATAAAAAAAGGCGCGAATCATCGCGCCTTTGTGATTTATGAATAATGCGTCGAATTATAACGCAGCAATGCGTTGTTGCTCATTTTTAGGTTGCTTCATATAACTGTGAACGCCACGCAGAATCGCCGTTGCGATTTTTAATTGATGTCCTGAATTCAACAATTTCAGCTCTTCTGCATGATTAGAGATAAAAGCCGTTTCGACCAAGATAGATGGAATATCGGGGGATTTCAACACCGCAAATCCTGCTTTTTGGACGGCTTCAAAGTGCAGTTCTGAAACAGTTTCAAAATTGTGCAAAACTTTATTTGCCAATAAAACACTCGCTTCTTGAGTGGCATTTTGTGACAGATCTAATAAGACATTAGTCAAACCATTTTCTTCGTCGCTGAGTTGTTCGCCTTCGACAAATTCAACCGAATTTTCGCTGTGTGCCAACCAGTACGCGGATTCACTCGACGCGCCACTTGTTGATAAGGCATAAACTGACGCGCCACGAACGCCCGTATCTTTAATGGAATCGGCGTGAACAGAAATAAAAACATCCGCTTTGGCAGCACGCGCAATATCCATGCGTTTCCGCAAACCAACGTAATAATCGCCTTGTCGAACCATAACGGCTTTCATGCCTGTTTGCGCGTTGACGAGAGCTTCTAATTTTTTGGCAATCGAAAGAACGACATCTTTTTCATTTGTTCCGCCAGAACCTTGTGCGCCTGAATCATTGCCACCGTGTCCTGCATCAATTGCGACAACAAACGGTTTAGCTATTTTTGCGATTTCAGTGTTTTTAACGGAAACGACTTTTTCAACTGATTTTTTGCTTTCAATTTCTGGAACAGCTTTAACTACAGTTTGAGTAACTTTAGCTGAAATTTTTTCAGCGATGGGCGCAGGTTGATTTATTGATTTCGATTCGATTTTATTCGCGACTTGATTACTTAAACCCTTGTTTAATAACTCAACAACAAAACGATTATTCCCTAATGCGTCGGTATGTAACGTAGTGTTTTTATTAGAAAGTGGCTTTTTTAAATCAATCACTATTCTTAAATCAGAGCCGTTTTTTGCCCCGACACGAATACTTGAAAATAAGGGATGCGAAGCGGGAGGTTGTGTCAATTCCTTAGACACCACAGCATTAGGTAAATCGATTACCAAACGCGAGGGATTTTCAAAAAACTGAATTTTGTTTTGATTGGCGGATGCACTCACATCAAACGTGATGCGTGACTGGTCAGGTGTCGTCCAATAACGTAACGCATTTACGCGCAAAACGTCCTCGGCATAACCGATAGAAATGAACCAGTGCAAACTAAATAGAACAACCAATAACTTCCAATAACGTCGCATACCATAACTCACAAGTGATAATATAGTTGAGATTATAGCAGTATGTTATTGTTTTTTCATGTGCTAATTAAAATTTGTGTCAGTGATTATGTTGTTTATCTTCGTCTGACACAGATACAGCAGCCACCGCTACGCCGTATTTGTAGACCATCAAGCCGCCTAAATCGGCACCGAAAATAATCACGCCTAATAAAATGAGACTGAGCGCGTTGTAAATTCCCCAACCCTCAACGGGGCGGCGTAATCGCCACGCGGTTAATGCCATCGATAACGCCAAAATGGAAAGCCCTAATTGTTCATGCCGCTCCATAATTTCGTGAACATTGTGACCGTGCGGCACGGTTTCAGCAGCGTGAAATCCTGCCCAAACGGTTAAAATTGCAAACAAAGTCCCTAAATAAAGCAAACCGCTCGCAAAACTGCGCCATTCGGTTTTCTTCGCAGCCGTCCCAAGGAAATCCACTGCAACAAATAAACTCAAAAACGCAATCGGGAAATGTACCAACAACGGGTGAATGTTGGCGAGGCTAGAAATGCCTTCTAAAAAATTCGCGCCATTCGACGCTCCACCGTTTGACGTTAAGCCTTCAAAAAAAGCGAGAAAACTGGTCAGCATTTCTAAAAGTTCATTGTGACCATCGGCGTTGCCGTGAATATAAAAGGATAAGTGGTTCATAAAAACTCAATCAAAACGCCGTGCATCGGCGGGTAATTTGTTAAAAATAGGATTTTTGGCAATGCCATAATGGTCGGGATAATAAACGCCCGCTAAATGTAGTCCGTCAGACGGTGCAGTTACGCCGCCGTGTGTTCGATTTTTCACGTCTAATAATTCGCGTGTCCATGAAACAGGCTGTTTGCCTGAACCAATCGCAATCAAAACACCTGCGATATTCCGAACCATGTGATGCAAAAACGCATTTGCCGATAATTCAATAA